>DATFMH010000219.1:0-2569 GCA_035267045.1 Balneolales bacterium | reverse complement strand
CCGGGGCGTAATGAACCCCGGGATGCTCTGCATCCGTCATGTTTTATAAGTAATGGAAGACGGGTGGTATCTTGTGAATGGACACAGAGTGTCCGCCTGTTCGTTACGAGACAGCGTCTTGTAACGAGATAATCGGTCTACAACTAGAATGCGTAGTCTGGGCAAAAGGCATTCTATCCTACCTCAAACAAATCACTTGCTTATTATTATGTAAGCGGTTACATTTTTAGAAATTATCAATATTCAGGGGGATGATTTTTAAATATTATCGATCATTTATAACTGTTCTCAATTTGGTTTCATCAGGAGAGCTCTAAAGAACTTGCCATGCTTAAAATTCAGGAAAAACTCACCAACCCATTTTTTGCCATGCTGAGTACGCCGGCAACAGCTATGGGATTTGCATTATCCATACAAATCTCGGCATTAAGCTGGATTCTCAGTACCAAATATCATATGGATATCGATCAGATAGGTATTGTATGGGCAGCCGGGCCTTTGGCAGGTATTATTGCACAACCTATTGTCGGCGCCATATCGGATAAGGTTTGGTTTTGGGGCGGCCGGCGGCGGCCGTTTATTCTCATTGGGGGATTGCTTGCCGCATTAATGCTTCTCTCATTACCCAATATCGACATCATTGGACAATTTCTCGGTCAGGGCGGAGCGACACTTGGAATAGCTGTGATTATAGCTCTAACGCTCGATTTGTCTATTAATGTGAGTTTTAATCCGACTCGTTCAATTATTGCCGATGTTACACCTCCCGGAGATAACAGAACAAAAGGATATACGTGGATGCAAACTATTTCCGGCTCTTTCGGAGTTATGGCTTATGCCATTGGTGCCTTGTTGAGTAACTACTTCCTGATTTATTTCGGTGTGGTATTAGTACTGGCTTTTACGCTGATACCCCCGTTTTTTATTGATGAGCCTAAAATTCTGGATAATGGTGATGAAGATGAAACAACCGAAGAACGAGAATCGGATAAAGGTACATCATTTTCATTACGTGAGATCAGTCGGGGTATTCTACCGCTATGGGGATTTTTACTCTACGGTATCTATGTCATCGCTGCACGACTAACCGGGTTTGATGCGGAAAATAATATTATAGAATTGATGTGTTTGGCTTTGATCGTTCTGTTGGGAGGGTATACACTCATGCGATCTCTGAGAGCGGAAAAAGATAATATTGAATTTCAAAAAGTGCTTTTAGCGAACGCTTTTACATGGTGGGGTATTCAGACGATGTTTATTTATATGTTTGCTTACGCCAAGTCGGTAGTGCTTGGATTCTCACCAGGTACACAACTTACAGAATTACAGAATAATGATATTGGCCGAATCATTGCCATCTCATTTCTGATATTGAATTTTGTCGGCGCCATCTTTCCCACTATTGTATTGGAACCGGTTGCCAGGAAAATCGGACGTGTTCGTACGCATATGATAAGTATCGCTACCATGGCATTGAGTTATCTCGCTATTTTGTTTTTTGCCCGGGATAGATATGTCCTTTACATTCTCATGGCTTTTGCGGGAATTGGATGGGCATCCACCATTTCTTTGCCATTTGCGATAATGTCGGAACGTGTCAAACAGTCGAAAATGGGACTGTATATGGGGATTTTTAATTTGTCGATTGTCCTGCCTCAGTTAGTGGCCAGTTTTAAGATGGGAGAGATGATCAATGCTGCAACAGATAAATCCATCATATTCGTAATTTGCACGGTGACATTGTCTATCTCAGCCATTTTATGGTGGTTTGTGAGGGAAAAACACAAAAAAGAGTTTGACATGCCGGTTATCCTTGCCGAATAAAAAGAATTAGAAATATTGTGTTAGATTAATTTTATCCCGCAAAACGACTCTAATTGATTTAATTTATTCCTCTCTCAGAGGATGATATGGATAGGAGCCTGTCGGACTTAAATAAATCTACTGCAAATTCGTTATGATTTCCTAAGTCGGACAGCCTCCCCGGGAACGATAAATATTGGGAATCCATATAGATTGAACAACCGGTACCTTCAATAATATCCTGTTGGATTGCCCATCAAGCGAGGATGATATTATTAAAGGTTAGTATTTTATCAGCTTGGTACCTGGTAGGTTATACAGAAACATCTCACAACGATACTGCCTTCAAAGCCTTTTTACAAAATTTAGCATAAAACCATTGAGCCCTCTATGGATAAGAAAGATAACTTCCTGCTGTATAAATAAATACTTATCGTAATTTTGTATTTCGAATAGCTCACTATACAATTCGGGATGTAGGTAGATGTTTCCATATAAATTGTGTAATTAGTGCATGATGGTTGAAACCTGTTCCCATTTGATTTTGATATTAAACATAAATGTCAGATGTGGATTACTGAAGCAAGAATCAAGATTATGCAAACATTTCCTTTTTATCCTGGTTTGAGAAATGATGGCCGGCTGCCATTTACTTATAACACCAATCTCTCTGACATCCATCAAACTAAATATACAGGTTGGTGGTTTGGTACTTGGAAAAATCTACTATCTCAATTCAATTCAGATTAAACAATCAGCTCATTCA
>DATFMH010000218.1:0-11101 GCA_035267045.1 Balneolales bacterium | reverse complement strand
TTTTAATAACAGGAGTTTATGGATGATAGCCTCGTCCTCATATACCATAAACAGAAGAATACAGACATCACGAATCTCAAAAGAACGGGCACTCTGGAAATTTAATTTACGAAATAGAAAATGGTCCCGGTTCTTAGTTCTTCCCCGTGATATAAGTGACGTACAAAATGGATTATCTAATACAAATAAATGCTACTTGTCCTACATACCCCGGTTACATTGGGCTGTATTTCCAATGGTAGATCGAAATAAATCGGTTGATGGTAATGGTGTACAACAATTTTTAGCGGTTTTCGACAGCTCTACTAATACCTTAAGTACATTACCTGTTCAAAACGCTTCTCTACCTGAGAATCTTACCATTTTAAATATAATATGGGTAAAAAAACAGCAATCGCTATACTTGCTTGGATGGCGCTATTTATCAAACCAACAACGGGATGAAGCGGCTATATATAAAATACCATTTACTAATATATCTGCGATAAAGACCTATCTCAGTAGCCACAAATTTGGCTTTATGCCAACAGCTGCTGTAGCCTATAATCATAAAGGATCAGACAATCCGAAATTATTTCTTTATCTGTTAATTGGACTATTTTTCGGTGCATCAGTCAGTTATATCTATTTCCGGAAGAATCTATCAAAAATATTAACCTCTGCCGATAAAACACCTGATACTAACATCAGTGATTCCATTTCAGATTTCAACATTACAGCTGATCATAAAATTAAACATCTGCAAATATCAATTTTATTAAAAGAAAAACCAATCATCATGTTTGGACAACAGGAGATAAATACCGATATCCCGACCAAAGAATTTGAATTACTGATATTATTAGCCCAACGTTCGCTTGATAATAAACCCTATGTATTGACTGACGAAGTAGATCAGAATTTATGGCCCGACTATAATAATCCC
Organism: Balneolales bacterium; assembly: GCA_035267045.1. Lineage (GTDB taxonomy): Bacteria > Bacteroidota > Rhodothermia > Balneolales > DATFMH01 > DATFMH01. The sequence continues at coordinate 10,176 of DATFMH010000218.1, read as the reverse complement.
GATTATGTACGGAAACTCAGAAATAAAACAATAGAGAGATTAGAAAAAATCTTTCAGCAAATTAATCCTCTCAGTGAAGAGGAGCACTTTATTTGCAGGCGTAATTATGCACACGACAACCGGAAAATTGAATACTATCTAAATTTCAAATATTTCATAATTTCAGCTTGAACGTAGTTAATAATAATAGCGTTCTTCGATTAGCTTACCCGGTTAACGATAAAATCTTGATGTAAATATATGATATATATTATTGTTTTTATATACAGGTACATATCGGGTTCGCATCAAGAACTAAAAAGGGCGTTAACTATTACCATACATTATATACATTAACTATTGCAAAAATCCAGCCATAACACGACACGCATTATAGGCATGGATTTAGGGGTTAGATTGTGATTAGCCAATCACAATTTATTTATAAGCCTGAGCTGATGAGTATCAGTTCAGGCTTTTTTATTTTTGAAGAGATCACCATAAATTAGTTTAGCGAATTCTTCATACCTTTTTATTTGCAGATTAACAGTTAGTCATCACAAGTTCACAGGGTTGCAGATGGATACTATCACACTTTTTTTAATTTTTGCTGCCGGTATTATTCTTGGTGGAGGTATAATGGCATGGTATAAACTCCGGCAGACAAAGGAGTTAAATTCACAATTAGACCATGTAAAGGAACAACTATTAGACCTTCGGCGGGATATTGCCGTGAAAAGCGCAAAATCAGAAGAATTGGAAAGAGTGTTGGCAGAGACAAAATCAGAACTTAAAACGGCCCGGGAGGATAAGCTTAGTTTGAGTACGCATAATGCCGGACTACGGGAAAAACTGGATAGTGCGGGAGAAAAACTTGAATCACAAAAGGAAGAAGTTGAAGAACTGCAAAAAAAATTCACTGATCAGTTTGAAAATCTGGCTAACAAAATACTCGAAGACAAAAGCAAAAAATTCACTGAGTTAAATCAGGAGAAACTTGGGGAACTCTTGCTTCCACTTCGTGATAAGATCAAAGAATTTCAGGATAAAGTTGAGAAAACACATAGTGAAGAGGAGAAATCACATACTCAATTAATGGAACGCATCAAGCACCTTTCCGAATTGAATCAGGAAATGAGCAAAGAAGCACGTAATCTCACAAAAGCATTAACAGGAAATACCAAGAGTCAGGGAGACTGGGGTGAGGTGGTTCTCGAACGGGTATTGGAATTGTCCGGTTTACGAAAAGGGAAAGAATATGAGATGCAGAAAAGTTTTAATCACGAAAACGGCAACCGGTACCGGCCCGATGTCGTAGTGAATTTACCAGACAGCAAGCATTTGATAATAGATTCAAAAGTATCGCTCACTGCCTACGAAAGGTATACGTCGTCCGATAGTGAGGAAGAAGCTCAAAAGGCTTTACGAGAGCACGTCAACTCTCTGCGTTCGCATGTATCCGGGCTTGCCCAAAAAGATTATCAACAGCTTTACGGTTTTAATTCTCCTGATTTCGTAATGCTTTTTGTGCCTATCGAAGCTGCCTTTGGTGCGGCTATGAACGAAGATCACAGTATTTATGAGGAAGCTTTCAAAAAGAAAATTGTAATTGTTACTCCAACCACTCTTTTAGCAACAATGTCTACGATTCATACCGTATGGAAACAGGAATATCAGAACCGTAATGCACAGAAAATTGCCTATGAAGGGGGTAAATTGTACGATAAATTTGTCCTGCTGCTCGAAGCGCTGCAGGAAGTAGGAAAACATATCGATAAGACCCATGAGAGTTATAATCTGGCCATGAAGCGCCTTGAATCAGGCCGTGGCAGCCTGCTCAGCCGTGTCGAAAACTTAAAAGAGCTGGGAGCCCAAACCGATAAATCCCTGCCGGAAGAAAAACTATAAAAAGTTTGAAATAATATGAGTTATAAAAAAGGGTCAGCTTAAAGCCGACCCTTTTTCCCGTTACACCTTTGTTACAATAATCCTGTTCCCACGGATCTGGTTTCTATTCATGGCTCGAAGTACCTTATTGGCCATATTACTGGGAATATCGACATAGGTTCGTTTATTTTGAATATCAATATGTCCTATTACATCACCGTTTATTCCTGATTCTCCGGCTATAGCACCTACAATATCGCCGGGACCAATTTTATTTTTTCTTCCCACATTAAATTGTAGTCGGGTCATTGAGTTCCGGTCGACTATTTCCGGTGTTTTTTCATCACTTTTCTGTTTAGCATCATCCGTTTCCAACTGCATTTTCATAAAAGCAGCAGCAACTTCGACGGAGGTAAAACGCCCTTCGATAATTGATTCAATCTGATCGATATAGGGTTTTAATCCTCCTTGTTCAAGAACATCAATAACAGTTTTAAGCTGTCCTTCCATACGTGATTCCCTCACATCTTTTACACTCGGCAAGGGCAGATTTTTTAACCGCTTTTTAATTTGTTTTTCAATATCACGAATGCGACGATTTTTACGACCCGCGGTAAAAGTTATAGCAGTACCTTCACGTCCGGCACGTCCCGTACGACCTATTCGATGAACATAATATTCGGAATCCTGTGGTATATCATAATTGAAAACAACATCCACATCATCAACATCCAATCCACGTGCAGCCACATCGGTAGCAACCAATATGTCTATATCTCCACGTCTGAACTTATTCATTACCTTATCCCTCGATTTTTGAGGGACATCTCCATTCAAGACATCACTTGCATAACCACGCATCTGTAATTCCTGGGCAAGGGATTCTGTTTTTCTCTTTGTATTACAGAAGACTAAACCCAGTCGATAGTTTTTTATGTCCATAAAACGGCAAATAGCCTCTGTACGCATCGAATCTCTTACTTCAACCACACATTGCTCAATTCCGGGTGCCGTAACAACCTTATGGTCGATAGTAACGGTCTCCGGATTGGTCATATACCGTTTCATGATGTCCCTGATCGACTTTGAAACCGTGGCAGAGAACATCACCGTTTGTCTCGCTCCCCTGGTATAGGATAATATTTTTTCGATGTCTTCACGAAATCCCATATTCAGCATTTCATCGGCCTCATCTAACACCAGCATCTTCAGATTATTTAGTTTTAACGTTCCACGATTCAGATGATCGATGGTACGTCCGGGTGTTCCGACAACAACATGGGCACCTCTTTTAAGAGCTTTCAATTGATGTGAAATAGGTTGACCACCATAGACGGGTACTATATGCATGTCTTTAACATGGTTACTCAATTTCATTAATTCACCGGTAACCTGTATGGTTAATTCACGGGTTGGACATAAAATTATAGTCTGAATATTCCTGTCTGATATTTGAGTCTTTTCAATAAGGGGAATACCAAAAGCAGCCGTTTTACCGGTTCCTGTTTGTGCCTGCCCAACCATATCCCGGCCTTCAATAATTGCTGGGATACATTGTTGCTGAATGGGAGTAGGGGCTTCAAAGCCCATCTCATTTAAAGCACGTAGTATTGCGTCGCTGAGATTTAACTCAGTAAAAAGCATATCTTTCATAAAAAAATTAAATTACATGGTATTTGACGTTCCACACGTAAAAACATGCCCCATTGTGAAAGGCATGACGCATATTTCCCACTCAAATACCGTGTATAACTTGAACTAACAGACCTGAGAAAGGCTTGTAAGGACCTGGAATCATTACGATAGGCAGGAATGGTGCAACGACATAATTTTTATAAGATACGGATAAAAAATGACAATCAGATATATTGTCGTCTTTTTCTTTCAAAACATTTGTAAGATTTAATAAAAACTTATTCTTACGTACCCCTATCTTACTAATAGATCCCTAAAGAGACGTATTTTTATGGTATAATGACAGCACAAGAGAGGTTAGTAAAGTATCAACAGAGATGGTATAAATTCGGGAAATCCGACAGGGGAAAACGGATATTACGGATTTTACGGGTCTGCATACTTATTTTAATACTCACCTATTTGGGCAACAAACTACTACAACTTGGATGGAAACCTATCTGGGATAATCTGCCTATACAGATATCATTTTATCTCCTCTTCCTATTGTTATACTTTTCCATACCTGTCACTGAACTTTTCCTGTATCGGCTTTTTTGGAAATATAATCTGATTAAAAGTTTCCCGGCATTTTTAAAAAAAAGAATTTTTAATACAGATGTGCTGGGCTATTCGGGCGAGGTATATTTTTTCAAATGGGCAAGGGAGAATATCAATGAAAAGGACATACAGCTTGCCGAGACGATTCGAGATAATAATATCATTTCATCGGTGGCTTCCACTACTATCACCATTACATTGTTAGTCATTTTTATCCATAATGGGAATACAACTTTCATGGATTATATTGGCAGACTTGATAACCGATATTTCCTGCTGGCTATTCTGATTGTAATTATACTTGTACCACTCATCTTACATTTTCGAAAATATCTCTTTTCGATGCCGGTAAATAAGGCATTAGTGGTTTATTTCATACAAATCTTTCGAATGAGCCTTGGCCAGATTTTTCAGATAGCCATGTGGGCTGTCGTTCTTCCTTCCGTCCCTCTGACCACCTGGATCACTTATGCGGCCATTGCCATTTTACTTGCACGGATACCGTTTCCATCTAATAAAAAACTTATATTTATGGGTGTAGGTGTTGAAATAGCAACGGCTTTGGGAATACCCGAGGCCGCCATGTTTAGCCTGCTGGGAACGACTGTAGCTTTGAACAAAATATTCAATTTCAGTTTGTTTTTCCTGATAGCAATCGCCGATAGTAATATTATTAGGTTCCCTCGTATTTTAACAACTACACAAAACGCAGGTGTGGAAACCATTCAGGATCAGGAGCCTGAAATTAAATCGGATTAATAATTGTGATAATGATCGTTACTAACTTTAAATTGTAATCGTATTTATTAAATCCATGTAATGTATTACATCTCAATAACTTCATACAATGGCTGTCAATTTTAAATAACATTTAATAGCATCTTATAACAGGACATAAAGTGATAATTTTATGATTGAGAACTTTTACAGGAAGCTATTTCACCACTAACCGGTTATCCCCCATCTTTGTGCTTTAAAATATTGAATTATTCCATTTAATAACCTCCATAAAATGAATGGTTATTATCTCTGCTTCAGGCACCCAGCTCTGAAGCAAATTATCTTCCCCTTATTCGTCTGCAGACGGTTTTTTTAAAGATCATGATAATAATGCTAAGTATAAAATTATGTGTGTCCTGGTTGCCGGCTCTCATATGTCTTAAATTACATTAGAGTGGAAATAACAATACTTAAATTATGCGCCGAATAGTACTTAGTTTATTACCGGGATTGATATTAGTTTTGTTCTTCCGTGAACTAAACGCTCAACCCGTTCAAATACATTTTCAGGAAGCCAGGATTGTTAATTCATCATCAGCCAAACAAAATTGGGAATACAGTGTCCTGATTAATGATTATTCATTGACCGAACATTCATGGATGGTTTTGCCTGATAGTCATCTTAATTTTGTTATTCAAGTTCAGCGGAAACATCCGCCGGGTGCCTTCGGAATGGGTGCTAAGTTAATAGATATCAAGCAACTTAAAAGTTCAGTAACACACCTGGTAATTCCTGTTATTGCTAAACAAGAAGATGACTCCGTACGCTGGAATTTTGTCTTTCGGATTAATAAATAATGCCACCCTGATAGTTCTGCCAATCTATTATTAAAACGTAAGATTATTCACCACGTTTCCGACAATTATACAACTACACACTGTTAGGGAATACCACGCTTCCAATGGGGATAGGTATCATGTTATATTGATAATAGAAATATTACTTAAGCATTGTGAGTAGTGTTAAGTAATTGATAGTATTTTTGGAGTATTTGGTTGAGGGTGTTCAAATATGAACTGAGATTATACCTCTGGAACCTGAACCGGACAATACCGGCGTAGGGAAAACCAAAACTCCAATTTTTTTGTTTATTATATAATTTCCCTCCTGGTTCTCGATATAGTCACCCTTTCTTGTGTCTTTTTAAATCAATATTACGGGCAAAGACAAATTTTGATATTGTCAGAAATAATAAAATTTTATATTATGAATAGCGTTACTATATGAGTATATAGTAAAATAATTATTCACTGTATTAACCATAGTCGTATGATGGAAGCAGAAAGTACGATGATAGAAAACATTACCAGTGCACAACAATTTGATCGTTTAATTGCATCAGGCCATGAAATAATAATGGTCATTTTTTACACGGATGGCTCCGAAAAAAGCCAACGGTCAATAAAAGCACTTGAAAGCGTAAAAGAAAATCATCAGGATCTTAAAATTTTTAAAGTAAACGCCAAACAGGTACGTGATATACATCCGCGATACGGTATTCATTCCGTACCAACTTTGATCACTTTTCGTAACGGGAAAGCTGCTGAGATTATCCCCGGTATTCAAACTTCCGGTTTTTACGCTCAGTTATTGGAAAAACCGGCAATCTACAGCACAAAGGACAGTAACGGACAAACAAATCGTGTAACGGTATACTCAACCCCTACTTGTCCATATTGTGATATGGTAAAAAAATATTTATCGGGGAAAAATATATCGTACACAGAAGTGGATGTGGCATCGAACCCACAAGCGGCGCAAGAACTTGTTCAACGTACCGGTCAACAAGGCGTGCCACAGACTGAAATTAACGGTTCATTTGTCATTGGATATAACACAAAAGAATTAGATCGATTATTAAACTTGTAAAAATGAGGAGATAAGCATGAGCAATTTTCAACCTTTAAATGATAATATTCTGGTTAAGATTAACACTGCAGAAAAGAAAACACAAAGCGGTATAATTATTCCGGATACGGCTTCTTCAAGCAGAGAAATAGGTGAAGTAGTAGCAGTAGCGCCGGGCGGTGGTGAAACCGTTGCTGCCGGAGATAAAGTTATGTTTCGTAAAAACGGTATCACAGAAATCCAAGAGCAGGAGAATGGGACGCTCGTACTTGTACCATTCAAAGATTTACTTGGCAAATATGCCGAAACAGATGAAATTTGATGTAAGGTACATCAAATAACAGCCTACACACAATAGCTTCTGTTATGAACGGGGGATTCACGTCCCCCGTTTTTTGTATCTGTCAGGTGTTGGTAATTATTATTAATTATTTTTCACCTAAAGACAGATAGTATCCCCTACTGTTCCCGGAAAATCAGCCTTAATAAACATTAAATGGGTTTTAACGTTTATTCCTTCTGCAAAAGCTGATCGATAACATGTAAGATCTGTTGATTGGAAACATGATCGGCATCATCATAAATTTTTCGGATCCTCCCTTTGTTATCTACTATTACCAAAGCATCATTATGAGAAATATCATAGGCGGGTTTCACTTTGTCGGCCAATTTATTACTGACTTCAGGTGACGGAACGTAAATCCCTTTCCTTTTCTCAATATTGATGAGTGAATCTTCAGTAGCTTCACTCACTCGTTGATAGGATATATAAAACGATTTTCGGACGATATTACGAATTGTTTTCGGACTGCCCGTTAAATATTCCCAATTCGTATTTTTAGGATTCCAACCGTATTGTTTCATGAACGCGCTCATTTGTGCCGGTCCTGTATCCCCCGGATCAACATTATAGGCTACTAACTGTACCTGATCGGTAAGATGTGCTGATTTCAGTAATTGTTCCAGATTCACCATATTAATGGCGATAAGCGGACAATACTCCTTACAGTAAGGAAATAAAAAAGTAGCAATACGTATTTTACCTTTAAACTCCTTTGAAGAAACCTTTTGCCCTAACTGATTGGTCAGCGTATAGGCAGGTATTGTTCCTTTTACAGACAGCATATTTTGTTTTTCCCGGTAACTATTCAGATACCACCCGGCCAGGAAAGACCCTGTTGCAATTATTATGATGAGTGTCCATAAAAGAGTATTATAACGCATCTTATAAAAGAAATTTGCCATAAGCCAGTTAAGTGATTACTTATAAATACAATATGTAAACAAATAAAACGCCGGCCTATTGCCCATAAATCTTACCTGTAATTTGAATATTTTTTTAGGTACTCATCAATAATAATCTCCATTCTCCATTCTCCATTCTCCATTCTCCATTCTCCATTCTCCATTCTATTTAAAACTAACTTAGGAGGATCTAATTATAAAAATGAACGATACATTTATTAGGCGTGTTGTACACATACGTCTAAATACTGCTATTTTTAAATTAATAATTAAATGGGAAACAACAGCTTATGAAGCTATCTTATCTTTTTACCGCAGTAATCGTCGTTGCATTTGTGATTGCCGGATGTAGTAAGAAAAGCAAAAATGCAAATAATGAGAAACCGATGTCACAAACTATGCAATCGGAATCTCAAATGAACGAAGCCAGTGCAGACAACAGTGATTTCGCTGCAACATTATCCGGAACAAATGAGGTGCCGGAAGCAGTACAGACTGATGCCGGAGGAGAAGCATTTTTTAAGGTTAGTAATGACAGTACTGAGATTTATTACACTGTTAATCTAACCAATACCGACAGTGTACGAATGGCACATATTCATTACGGATCTTCCAGTGATAACGGACCAATTGCTGTTTGGTTATATCCCGGACCTAAAACACAACAACCTTCACTTGAACCGGGAGCTGTTAATGGAACACTTAAAAAAGGTGTCATTACAGACAGTGACTTGAGTGGTCCTTTTAGTGGCAAATCAGTACTTGATCTTGTTCATGCTATGGAAAATGACAGTGCCTATGTACAGGTACATACCGTTAAACACCCCGAAGGTGAAATCCGTGGACAGATTCAAATGAATTAACGTTAGTTCAGAGCCCTAATAAAAAGAGGAAACAGTTGAACTCCTAATGTTTCCTCTTTTTATATCAAGTTCCTGTGGTTTATTATCGATAATTATTTCACTTTGATGGGAACCTTATAACCTGTTTGATCCCAAGACAATTGTAATTTTCCGCCATTACTTGTTGTATCGATAGATATTAGAAATTTTTCCCTCGGAACGATTTCAGTTTTTTCCATAGGAATCCGCGCAAAATCTTTTGATTCATCATACTCCGTCCCCCATTGACCCGTTTGATTATTGATTATTAAATGTGCGGAATCAGGAGTATAAATACTGTATAAGGTATAGTTACCGGCAGGTACCGTTGTTTCACCAATAACCAGATCCTTATCTGTGCTGAATGATGTCGCAGCATTCGCGCCCGTTCTCCAAATCTTATTCCATGGTACCAGTCCACCCCATATTTTTCGACCGCGCACCGACGGACGGCTATATATTATTTTCAGATGAGCTCCATCTATCGTCGCTTTTGTGGAATCCAACGGTGATGCTACAGGCATTCCCTTACCTTCAGCATCCCTTTTGGCAAACATAGAAGCGAGTTTATCCATACCTACATCTGTAGCCGGTTTTGTGATTGTCTTAACGGTTGAATTCTTCCCCGAATACCAAATTATTTTATTCTGATCATTGACTTTTGCAATATAAGAAAAGCCATAAAGTCCGGTCAAAGATACCGTGTCATCAGAGATATGCGTTAGTTTAGCATCGATTAATCTCTTTGATCCCGGGAAAATTATTTTCGTTTCATAAGGCATATCTTTGCTCTGTTTACCCGCCTGATCGATAACCTGTTGGAAAGTAGAAACAGCAGGCGGATATTTACCAAGACTGGGGACACTCCTCATAGGCACCATCATCTTTATCGTTGTATCGATGCTTTTCCCCCGCCATACACCACTTAAATGAACAGTGGCAACCGTATCTTTAATTGAAATACTGTATTTTCTGGGTTTGGGCCCTTTGGGATTATCGGAAGGTGTCTTCCATTCGATACTCATATTATTGACCCAGCCACTTGTATTCAGCTTAGCCTTATACGAAGCCACTTGAGTAGTCGGCATACGTTGTATCAATTTCCCTTTATAACCATTTCCACTTCTGCTGAATGATTCGACTGACAAGGTATCGCTGCCTAATTTTTCGATATAAGCTGTAGAACCTGCTTTTTGCTGCGAGCAACCGGCCAGAATTAGAATACCGGTCATGATTAAGAGATAAGCCTGATTTTTCATGATATTGATATTAAATGGTAACTAAAAAATTTTAGTACAATCCTATTTATTATAGTTATTA
>DATFMH010000217.1:0-2796 GCA_035267045.1 Balneolales bacterium | reverse complement strand
GTTAATGCGAAATGTTTTTTTGCCATTATTCGCGGTTACAAAAAGCTGCTTCCCTACAAACCGCCAGCCCGGTTTCACCGAGTAGACTTCCTGTATTGTGTAATCTGAGGAGCTGAAGGTATAGACCAGTTCATGTCCTTTTTGACGGATACCTTTCAGCGTTAGGCTTTCTTTATCTAATGGCCGGCCATCTATTGTGATCGAGAATGAATCCCTTTCAAAATGATAATGTTTTTGCAGTCCATAATCATAGATGTTCATTAAACCTTTTGAGGTAAAACCGACCTTTATTTCAGTATTTGAAAGTGAATATTCTGGCTTAATTGATGCTTTTTTGGCAAAGACCGGTTTACATACCGGTACCAATAAAATCAGTACCGGCATTAAATAAACAGCACAATATTTTATGAGATGTTTTAATGAATTATGCACTTTATACCCTTTGCACATACCTTATTTCATACCGGCCAGTTTTTTAATCAGATTAGTTTCGGTTGAGTCATAGGGCGTACCATCTTTTCTAAAAATATCATGAAACCAAACTTTGGGTTGAGGTGCGGTCAAATGCGATTGCCATGGGTAAACCGCCCTAACCCTTTGGCGCCATTTATTGTAATAAGCATTTGTAGAACCTTTAGGATAAGACCAGGGATAGATCGTTTGAGTTTTTCCATTCACGAGGCCCCAATTTATAGTACCTATTTTTCCTTTTTGAAGTAAGGCAAAATAGTTTTGAAAATACTGCCTCTTGGACGAGCCATATACTCTGAACAGACTAGTGGCCTTTTATTATTTTTCAGTGAATCAACCTGCTTTTTAACATTTTTAAGCGGGCGGTAATTATGAAATGTAATGATATCCGAATTATTTAATGCAAACCTATTAAGCGTTCTAAACGGTTTCGAATTATTCCATACACAAATGGTTAACGGTTGAGATGGATTCACCTCTCTGGCTGTTTTGACCGTCAGTTTTAGCAGGTCATAACTACTGATTGGAGGATTTTTACCATTACCTACTTCATTGTACAAATCCCACATTAAAACCCGGCTGTCTTTAGAATAACTGGAAACGATATCCTTTACATAAGCCCTGAAAACAGGAAATAATGCTTTTTCTGTTCGTTGTTTCAAACCCGGATTTTGCATCCAGCCCGAATTATGAATTCCCGGAACGGGTTTGGGTTGTGGCCCCAAGTCAGGGTGTTTTCCCCAACAATCGTCCCATAATACAAACATTACTTTTATATGATGCCCGTTGGCTATCGTTAAGAATCGATCAATGCGTTTTTTATAAGCCACCGGATCCCGAACCCATACCAAATAATGTAAAAAGACACGAATTGTATTGAATCCAATGCCTTGAGCCCAGCCTAGCTCCTGGTCGATAGTAGCAGGATCAAACGTAGCCTTCTGCCACATCTCAATGGGATTAATAGCTGTACGGGGCGTATAGTTACACCCAAGTATCCAGGAATGATTCTGATACCAATTTTGTGCCTTATTTCTACTCCATCGTCCATTTATCGTTTTCGTACTTTGTGCAGATGATACACTCAACCCGATAAATGACAAAGTGAAGACAAGTATGATAAAAGTATAAAAATGACGTTTTAATTTGGTAGTCATTTTATTCCAGGTTTGGGATTATAAATTTATGAGTACTCTTTTCGGTGGTATGTTACCAATCAGACGATATTTTAAATGTTTGAACATACTAACCTGTGTTAACATCTGGCGTCCACTGTTTTTTAAAATCCTATCATTTTATTGAAAGCAGTGCTTAACAGATAAAAATATGTTAACGTTAACAATACCTACTTGTAATTATGAGCCTTTTTTATTTAAATGTCAATAAGGACTTTCATTATTTTTGATAATCCAATTTTATTTTACATGAATTGCTTTAGTATTCCTTGTATTAACTTAATTTGAAGCAAGGTTACTTTCTGTTGAATATGCAGTTAATATATTTTTACATCAATAGATGATATAGAATTGCTTGTTCTAAAAATTATATTCACTTTAAAAAAAGGTTGTTTCGATTTTTTCTTGGTGAATATGGTAATAATTGAAAGCGATTTTTTACTAAATATATAAAATTTATATTAGCTATTGTAAGACTTTAAATCGATACCAAATTACTTCTACTTCACATAATCCTATAATTTAATCTCTAATGAATAATGACTACTAAAGACAAATTTTCGAAATATTTGTTAACGTTATCATTTCTTGTGTGTTTATTCTTTTTTACCGGTTTTAAAAAGAAATCTCACAAAAAGAAAATCAAAAAATATCCCAATATCGTCCTTATCGTTTCTGATGACCTGGGGTATGGTGACCTGGGTGCATATAGCGTGGATAATAAAATCCACACTCCCAATATCGATAAACTGGCAGCATCCGGGGTTCGTTTCACCGATGCTCATAGTGCCACATCTTTATGCTCTCCTTCTCGTTATGCTATTTTAACGGGTCGTTATCCATGGCGTACCCGTCTTAAAAGAGGTGTGGTTGCATCCTGGGGAAAACCGCTCATAAATAAAGGGCGGATAACACTGGCAACGCTGCTTAAAAAGCGCGGTTATTATACGGCGGGTGTTGGTAAATGGCATCTGGGATTTAACTGGCCTCTAAAACCGGGAAAACGCATATTACCCAAACAGGTTTGGAGTGAAAAAGTAGTGAGTAAAGTTAATTGGCAGGGAACCCTGTCAGGCGGACCTTTAAATCATGGATTTGATTATTATTATGGTATTCCGGGATCCATAAATATGATACCATATGTCATTAT
>DATFMH010000216.1:0-3001 GCA_035267045.1 Balneolales bacterium | reverse complement strand
AGCACAAAATCGGCACCACCATATCCGTCCTCTCTTTCATAGTCTCCACCCTGTATCACAAAATTATCAACTACACGGTGGAATGGGATTCCGTCATATTTATGCATTCGGGTAAGACTATCAATGGCAGAAACGGTAGCGGGACAACGCAGAGCATCCATTTTTATCGTAATGATTCCTTTTCCCGTTTCAAGAACCCATGTAGGTGTAGTACCTAATTTATTCAAGCGGTTCCAGTTGGGCTGAAGCAATGGAAACTTTCGATAACTCGCCTGTGGAACATCTTTCATTCCCAATTGACGGACATAACTATTGAATGGGCCATACCGCATCTCAACGAGTGAATCCAGCAATTCTCTGCCTTTATCCCCCATTCTTTTAAGTAAGACCGGGGCAACTGACTGATAGGCTTCAATATCTTCGGGAAGTGTGAAATGAGATAGTGTTTGTTTCAGAGTATTTAAATCATGTTTACTGAATAACAACGAATCGGTCAACATTGGTGCTACTGTAGCCGTCAGCCCCCTATCGTTTCGTTTCAATACCTGGATAACAACTTCATGGAACGGCTTCTTCCATGTGGTTTTATCACTATCAGGTAATTGCTTCCATCGATCCTTCAATAATTCAACTGCCGATGTCGCCACCCGAATATCGTTGTTTAACACCTGCAACATCAAATATTTTATAAAACCGGCCGGTTTCATCGTCTTTTTTAATAACGACATAGCGTCCTCCGACACATATGGCCTTTTTTTGATGATTTCCTGCAAGACATCTTTATTTCGTTGAACGACGCCCGGTTGAAAGCGGGACACAAGCATCATGGCATCCAGATAAATACGTGGATTAGACTGTTTATTGTTATCCATAAGCCGTGCCAGGCGGTCAACCATCAATGAATCAGACCATTTGAGTGTCATGAGTGTTTTCAATGTTTCATCCACAACTCTTACATTGGGATAGTCGAGTAATTTGACGTAAAAAGGTGTTGTTTCTTCGCTGAGCGAATAATATCTGAGCGCTCTGGCTACTTCTACATTCATGTTTACATCCATATTGGCCAGGGAATCGGGAGTCAATATCTTCCATAATTGAGCATTATGATCTTTAGCCAGGATATTCACAATCATCTGTCTGCTTAAACGAGGCCAGGAATCCTGGTTAGCTTTAAATCCGTTAATAAGTTCCTGGGCAACCTTGTCATTGATCAAATCTTTTTTGCTTCGGTAAAAACCATACAGCCATGCTTGTTGAAGGGAATTCTTATCCGTTTTTAGGGCAGCCCGGGCAACTGATTCCGCATCCGAAACAGAGAGTCCAAATTTTATCATCAATCGCCCTGTGGCCATCGCCGCAGAAAATTCGTCTTTGTGGTTTTGAGTCTGATCCATATTCACCAACAATAGTTTCAGGGAATTTTTGTCGCCCTGTTGCCCTAAAACAAGACTGATACCGGCTCTTTCATCGGTATGATTAAGCCATCGATTTTCTAATTCACGTAAATGATCTTTAGATAAATGATGACCGCTCAGTGCAAACCATGCTAAATATCCACTGTTTTCAGTAACAGCATCAAATAATTTACTCTCATTTATTTTAGTTGTATGTAATGCCCGCCATGCCTGCTCCCTCACCAACAAATTCTGATTATGAGTAAACGATAAAATTTTATTGGCATCACGTACGGATATTGCTTTATATAAGTCTCTGTATCCTGTTGGAAAAGCCTTGCTGTCGCTGTTAGAAGTGGAAATTGCGGAATTTACTGTCCGGCAGGATGTAAACAATACTATCAAAAGAGAGGCACTGATAAAAAAAATATTGTGATAAACTGATTTTTTATTCATCATTTTGTTGAATTTTTGATCAGGGTTTAATATTTATACACATATATTACACATTAACCCTTGGCAACATATGGATCACGCACAACTTACTCGAAAACAACAGAAATTCTTCAATTTCATTATAGATTACAAAAAAGATAATGGAATATGGCCTACATACCGGGAAATCGCTGATAAGTTTAATTATAAATCGCCCAATAGCGTTACCCAAAATATTAAAGCTTTAATGAAGAAAGGTTATCTCGTTAAAAAAGATGATGAAGAATATGATATAAATTCCGCCTACACACAGGGAGAGGATAATGAACCTGTTTATGGTGGAATCCCCATAAAAGGAATAATCACGGCAGGCTATCTGCAGGAAGCTGTTGAAGCCGATTTAGGAACCATAACCCTGGAAAAACTCTTTCCGAATCTTGATAAAATGTTTGCCCTGCGAGTATCGGGTATGAGCATGCGTGATGTAAATATATACGACGGTGATTTTGTTTTGTTGGTGGATAATGACTTGCGGGACGGTGATATTGGTGCCGTTTTATATAATGGAGAGACTAGTTTAAAACGGATTTATTTCGGGAGAAACGGGTTACGGCTTGAACCGGCCAATGAGGAATTCAACGCGATTAATATAGATCCCGATGTTTTTGAGGAAGTGAAAATTTTAGGGAAGTACGTCGGGCACGTAAATCGATCCGGTATTCATCGCGTAAGCTGAACGCCTGTAATATTACTCACGAAATTTTGAGTGTTATCGAGTTAAGGTGATGATATGGCTATCAGCTAAAATCCAGGTTATCCAGCGTTTTTCCGGGAGATCTGATAACACAATTGACATATTCTATAGTTGAAAGCTAAATGAATGAATAAATCTCACCGTATTCATCATTCGTTTTATAAATAATCAAGTAACCAATCCAACACTCAACCCCTCAAACTCGTAAAGGGGATACATGATGTTGTAAAGAGGCCTTAATCTTAATACTTCCGCGGTTGTCCGTTTCATCCGCGTCGTCAGTGTTCTATGCAATTCAGTTATGTTACAGATGATTAATTTTATTTATATTTACTATTCGAAATAGAACAAAGAATTTGTTAATAAGAAATTTATTATGACAAGAGAAATGCCGGATTTACATAAACAGGCTATAAAG
>DATFMH010000215.1:0-23159 GCA_035267045.1 Balneolales bacterium | reverse complement strand
TCCGAACATCTTCTCATGAAGCGTTCGAATGAATTTTTCACTAAGAAAATCTTTTCGCCGTGTACGGTCTAACCAACTGTACGCATCGGTAATATTCCTTTGCTCCCATTCATTGAGTTCTTCCCGCGTACTTATATGAGGGGGAAGGATTCGAACCTTCGTCCCGACAGCGGTCGGGATAGGAGCCTGGTGAGCTACCAGCTATAGGATTTGGATAAAGTGGATAGCCGTGAAAAACACCCTTTGCCTCGACAGACCTTCGCTAATAACGAAAAAAGGCTTCCGGATTTACATCCAAAAGCCTTGCGATTGTGGCGGGGGAAGGATTCGAACCTTCGTCCCGACAGCGGTCGGGATAGGAGCCTGGTGAGCTACCAGCCTTAATATTGTGGGGAGGAAGCAGCAAGCAATATGCAAGGTTTATTTTCCTATCCTTCTCTTCCCCCAACGAAAAAAGGCTCCCGGATTTACATCCAAAAGCCTTGTGATTGTGGCGGGGGAAGGATTCGAACCTTCGTCCCGACAGCGGTCGGGATAGGAGCCCGGCGAGCTACCAGCCTTAATATTGTGTGGGGGAAGCAGCAAGCAATATGCAAGGTTTATTTTCCTATCCTTCTCTTCCCCCAACGAAAAAAGGCTCCCGGATTTGCATCCAAAAGCCTTGTGATTGTGGCGGGGGAAGGATTCGAACCTTCGACCTTCGGGTTATGAGCCCGACGAGCTACCAGCTGCTCCACCCCGCGATCAGATTTTTAATATACGACACTGACCATACCGATGTCAAGTTCATAACGTATTATTTTTAGAAATAATTGAAATATTTAGTCAAAGTCGGGTTGTAGCGAAACGCTATAATTGGTAGATTGGTTAAATAAACAGCTTAACGTCATGATTAAAAAATATAAATCGTTAGAAAAGGAAGGAAATGACTGTTAAACAAGGAATTGCACCTGAAAACGTTTTTAAAGTACTCGAAAAACATATTTTAGTAGATGGATATGATATAGTATTAGATTTTGAAAAAAGTGAAACCCCTTATTTATACGACTCAAAACACAATAAACGGTTTCTCGATTTTTTTACTTTTTTTGCTTCAAATCCACTCGGTTTAAATCATCCCAAAGTAGTAAATGATGATGATTTCAAGAAAAAAATTGGTGAAATAGCATTACACAAACCATCTAATGCGGATATCTATACGCAAGCTTATGCAGAGTTTGTCGAAACATTCGATCGGGTTGGTATACCTGATTATCTGCCACATGCATTTTTCATTTCAGGTGGAGCACTTGCCGTTGAAAATGCGTTGAAAGTAGCTTTCGATTGGAAAGTTCAAAAAAATTTCGAAAAAGGCTATCGTCAGGAAAAAGGACATAAAGTATTACATCTTGAAAAAGCATTTCATGGCCGGACCGGTTATACCATGTCGTTGACAAATACATTACCAGGTAAGGTCAGGTATTTCCCGAAATTTGACTGGCCGCGAATTCTGAATCCGAAGGTCACTTATCCCCAGACTCCTGAAAACGAGCAGAAAGTTGTCAAATCGGAAAACCTGGCCATTAATCAGGCCGAACGCTATTTCGAAATGTATAAAGACGATATCGCTTGTATAATACTGGAACCCATTCAGGGTGAAGGTGGCGATAACCATTTTCGTCTTGAATTCCACAAAAAGCTTCGTGAATTGGCTGATAAACATGACGCATTACTCATATATGATGAGGTACAGAGCGGTGTCGGCCTGACCGGCAAGTTTTGGGCTCACGAACATTATGTTGAACCTGACATCATCTCATTTGGAAAAAAATCGCAGGTTTGTGGCATTTTAGCCGGAAAACGAGTCGATGAGGTTCCAACTAATGTCTTTAACGTATCGTCAAGAATAAACTCCACATTTGGTGGAAATCTGGTTGATATGGTACGTTTTCAGAAATACCTGGAAATCATTGAAGAAGATAATCTCGTAGAAAACGCTGCTAATGTCGGCGACTATCTGCTTAAGCAGATCCAGGATATGACTAAAAAATATGATTTCGTAAGTAATCCACGTGGTAAAGGGTTGATGTGTGCCTTTGACTTCCCAAGTGGACATGCCCGCAAAGAATTTCTGGATATAACATTTGAAAACGGTTTATTAATTCTTCCATGCGGAGATACAACCGTACGTTTCCGTCCCCCACTCAGTATAGACAAAGAACATGTTGATGAAGGAATGGAAATCATCGATAAATCGATTAAAGCGGCTATAGAAAAATGTCCGATGCTGGATACTTCCGGAAGTTCAAATGGACAATCCTAAAGAGATCGATCTGAATAGATAGAGGTATTTTACGTAAACTTAGCCCCGGTTCTTATAACCGGGGCTTTTTTATTTTAACCAGAGGGAAAATTGAGTAAAAAGAACGTGCCTCCTGCCACCAGACATGGATAACACGGATGATGCTAATTATAGCGGATTTATTTAAGACTGAAACAACCTATCAGCGACCGCAGGTCCCAACAGTGTTGTAGAAAACAGATACCAACACACAGAGCCTTCAAATCAAGAAAGTCATTAGCTCTGTATTTAATTCAGGATCCAACTATAGCATTGCCACAGTTTCCATCCCTAACATGCTTTATGATTTCCAGCTTAATAAGACCCTATATTTAAAAGAACATTCCCAGCTTGCAACCGGGAGTTTCCGGGTCGGAGCCCGGAATGACGTCATCTTTTATTACTTTCAAATTCTTGCGAATGGCTACTTAACCTTCCAAGTCCTGTTAACGAAATAACGTCATCCTGAATTTAATTCAGGATCTCGCAGTTTGGGACTATTAACGTAACAACAGGGAATACTGATCTAATAGAAAGTTGATGATACTGATATTGCGGATTTAAAGAAAAATCCAACTAATAATCTTTTCAGTCCCTATAATCCCGGCCATCCTGATTCCACTTGCATTAAATCATTTGTGAGGCTTGTGGCTGTATCACAATTTCGTTGAGTACAGAACTCTGTGGTTGCGTCAAAGCGTAATAAACGGATTTGGCTACTTCATCCGGGGATAACATTTTATCTCTTCGCACCTTCATGTCAATTCGATCATCATCCCAGAATGGGGTATCCACACTTCCCAAATAAAACAGGCTGAATTTGATATTGGTCCTGCGTGTCTCCTCGACTAATGCTTTAGTGAATCCTGTCAATGCAAATTTTGTAGCTGAATAGACGGAACTGTTTTTCATGGCATATTTACCAAGTATTCCCGGAAACATCACTACATTACCTTCTTTCGATGTTTCCATATAGCGAAGTACGGTTTGTGTAATCAAAAAAGTACCATACATATTGGTATCAATTACATCTTTCGCCTCATCAGGATGGATATCCAATAAAGGTTTGATAACTCCAACGCCGAAAGCATTGATAAGTACGTCAATAGAACCAAGTTGATTGACGACATCATTAACCATTCCGGCCACAGAAGGCAGCTCCGTAACTTCAACTTCAGTGACATACGCTTCCCCGCCTATATCATTTATCTCTTTTGCTATCTGCGCGGCCGCTTCTCTATCGCTATGTGCCGCAATAACAACTTTGGCTCCGGCTTGCGCAAAAAGCCGGGCACAAGCTAATCCTATACCTCCGGCGCCAACAATCAGAATAACCTTATTATTCATAAAAATAATTTTCTCTTTAAAAATTCAATTCCCGCCTATTAACTGTTGATTCTCACAAGAAGTTTATCAACCACAGATAATTCCCAAAAATTGTATAAAACATTATTTATTCATTGCATTTGGAATGACCGATTCATAAATATCTTTCATTTCATTAACATCTATGTCAAACAGGTTATTGACTTTTAAAGATGAGCCGCCAACTTCTCCCAATTTAACAACAGGAATCCCTGCTTTATCCATATGTGATTTTAAAGCCGGCCATTGCGAACTTGAACAACTTACAACAACGCCAGATTGTGCTTCACTGAATAATTTTTCCGTATCAGATCCATCCAGGCCACTCAAATCAATTTCAGCTCCTTTTCCACTGTGAATGGCCATTTCGGCTAATGCAATAACCAATCCGCCATCCGAGATGTCATGTGCCGCTTTTATAATGCCAGACTTAATCGATTCCAGCAATGTATTCTGTAAATTAGCTTCAAAATCCATATCCAGTTCCGGCGCATCACCCACCGTTTTCTTATGTATCCAGCTTACATATTCAGAACCATCCAGCCCTTTACGGGGAGCACCGATGCAGGCAATCACATCACCTTCATCCTTAAAAGTGAGTGTTGTGGTATGCTTTTCTAAATCTTCAATATAGCCCAGCATACCGATTGTCGGAGTCGGGAAAACGGCCGCTTTGGGATTCTCATTGTAAAAGCTGACATTTCCACCCGTAACCGGTGTATTGAGCAATTTACAGGCATCACCCATTCCGCCGACAGCCTCTTTAAATACCCAATAAACTTCCGGTTTGTATGGATTACCGAAATTCAGACAGTTAGTGATAGCTACGGGTTTAGCACCCGAGCAGACTACATTACGTGCTGCTTCAACCACGGCAATTTGTCCGCCTTTTCTCGGATTCAAATACACATATCGTCCATTACAATCCGTTTTTACAGATAATGCTGTATTTGTACCTTTGATACGCACTACAGCCGCATCGGAAGGCCCGGGACCGACGACGGTATTAGTCCGGACTGTCGTATCATACTGTTCGTACACCCATTTTTTCGAAGCAATGTTAGGAGAACTCAGTAGCTCCCTGACCATTTGCCCATAATCCTTCGGTTCTTCCAGTGTACTGAAATCAAAT
Source organism: Balneolales bacterium (assembly GCA_035267045.1). Taxonomy (GTDB): domain Bacteria; phylum Bacteroidota; class Rhodothermia; order Balneolales; family DATFMH01; genus DATFMH01. The sequence goes on along the minus strand of DATFMH010000215.1, from coordinate 18,342 downwards.
GAATTGACTTCATCAAGATAGTCCGGCCGTTTGGTTTCACGATAGTAAACAGGCGCTCCACCACCAAGAACCAGCGAATCGGCCGGTATATCGGCTTTCACTTCACCATCTCTATGAAAAATAACACGGTCTTCCTCGATTACTTCGCCGATAATAACAGCATTGAGATCCCATTTGGAATAAACATCGATGATCTCCTGCTCACGGCCTTTATCGGCCACGACCAGCATCCGCTCCTGACTCTCGGAAAGCAACAATTCATAAGCCGTCATACCATCTTCCCGCATCGGCACTTTATCCAGATCGATATTCATACCGCATTCACCTTTGGCACTCATCTCGGAAGAAGAACAGCTAATACCGGCAGCGCCCATATCCTGAATTCCGACGATAGCACCTGTTTTTATAGCCTCAAGTGTTGCTTCGAGCAATAATTTTTCGGTAAAAGGATCGCCTACCTGAACACTCGGTCGTTTAGATTCGCTTTTCTCACTGATTTCTTCGGAGGCAAATGTAGCCCCATGTATGCCATCTCGTCCCGTACTGGCACCAACAATCAAAACGGGATTACCTTTCCCTTTAGCAATGGCCGATGCCGTTTCTCCCACTTTAACAATACCGACACTCATGGCATTAACCAGCGGATTGCCTTCATAACTGTCATCAAAGTAAATTTCACCGGCAACCGTCGGAACTCCGAATGAATTACCGTAATCCCCGATACCACGAACAATACCATCCAGCAAATAACGAACTCTGTCATTATCAAGATTACCAAAACGGAGTGAATCCAATGAGGCAATAGGCCTGGCGCCCATGGTAAAAATATCTCTCTGGATTCCACCTACCCCGGTTGCCGCTCCCTGGTAAGGCTCAACTGCTGAGGGGTGATTATGACTCTCAATTTTAAATGCGCAAGCCAGACCATTACCAATATCGACTAAACCGGCATTCTCTTCTCCTGCACCAACCAATAACTGAGGCCCCTTGTTTGGGAGTGTCTTCAGAACGGCGATGGAATTTTTGTAAGAGCAATGTTCACTCCACATCACTGAATATACACCCAGCTCCGTATAATTAGGTTCCCGTCCCAGGAATTCTATTATCTTCTGATATTCTTCTTCTGTCAGGCCATGTTCTAATGCCAGTTCGACTGTTACTTTCGGTTCCTGCGTTGTTGTTTGGGACATTTTATTTTAATTAAAAGTGCCGTTTAATTGTTTTGTTCTAAAATATAAGTATCTCTTAATGCTTAAGGAGAGAAAAATAAAGAAATTGTTTGAATTAGACAGATCAAACCTACTCTAATAATGCCGCATTTAAAACAGAAGGCTCTAAATTTTGATCTAATAAATCTAAAACCCGCGTAAATTTGCGGCTAAAATAAAAAATAACCTTCATACATTGAAAAATAACGATCAGACTAACGAAAAGATTTTTAGCTTTACAAAAGTATTGAAATCAAATCGTTAAAATCGTCAAAAACGATATCTGCTTCCGACATTCTATCCGGATTATTATCATTAGTATACCATGCTGTTTTCCATCCAATGGCTGTTGCTCCCTGTATATCGGAAGTGTACGAATCTCCGATATATAAGATCGATTCGGGATTCGTACCGGCCAGACGAGTAGCATATTCAAAAACCTGTGGTTGTGGTTTCATATAACCGGTATCCTCGGATATCACCAGGTGAGTGGCTGATTCTCCAAAATTAAATTTCTCAAATTTTTTCTTCTGCGTTTCGGCGAACCCATTCGTCAAAATTCCCACTTCATAATCTGTTACTATGGAATAATAGGCATGTCTGGCCCCTTCCATCCACTGCCAGTGAAAAGGATAACGCTCCATATAATAAGTACCCATTTCATCGTAGACACTCCCATCCAATCCCAGGCTTTCCAGTGTATCTTCAAAACGGTGACGCTGAAGATATTTACGATCTATTTCATGCCGGCCGTAACGGTCCCACAACCGGCTATTATTCTCATGATATTTTTGCTGCCATTCTTCCAGACCAACATCATCGAGGATATCAAAGTGGCTCTTCACATCTTCCAATGCTTTTCTTTCGGCCGCACTGTGATCGAGTAACGTGTTATCCAGATCGAAATAGATAAATTCGGGTGTACTGTAATTATTAATCGTCAATTTTTTGAAACTTTTTAGTGATGATTTCTCGTAAAAAGAATGAATAAGAATTTGGGATAAGATAACCATTTATAATTAAATGACGATAGACGGTAGCCATTAATGATAAATGTTGAATGAAATGTGAATATAACTTTAAGTACTTTCAAACTCTAAGTACTTGAAGTACTTTACTCCTCTACCGTCTATCATCCTAAAATTTATTCGAAAGATTTATTCATAAACGATATCCAATATTAACTGCAACAAATCGTTAATCTTTGTTATTCAATGGATTTATTATATTGTAAATTGATGCTACAAGAAATTTTTAAAAATAACTTAACGCTATCTAGATATGATAAAGAAACTTATTCCGGTAGGTATTATAATTATATTGGTGTTATACGGCGTAAACGTCAATAACAGCCTGGTAAATAAGCAGGAGAACGTCAAGGAAGCATGGTCACAGGTTGAGACGCAATATCAACGTCGGAGTGATTTGATCCCTAACCTGGTTGCAACAGTCAAAGGAGCCGCCAACTTCGAAAAAAGCACGTTAACTGCCGTTACGGAAGCACGAAGTAAAGCAACTTCCATACAGGTGGATCCCAGTAAGTTATCGAATCCCCAGGTATTGCAGAATTTTCAACAGGCTCAAAGTCAACTCAGCGGTGCTTTATCACGATTATTAGTTACGGTGGAACGATACCCTGACTTGAAAGCAAATCAGAATTTCCGGGATCTACAAGTTCAACTGGAAGGAACTGAAAACCGAATCACCGTTGCGCGGCAACGATATAATGATGCGGCACGAAGCTATAACACATCCATACGCCGATTTCCTTCGAGTTTATTAGCGGGTGTCTTAGGCTTCAACAGTATGGCTTATTTCAAAGCTGAAAAAGGAAGTGAAAATGCTCCCAAAGTTAAATTCTGATATTTAATAGTAGAATAATTTATGGCTAACGCTAAACATCTGTTTACCGAAGAAGAAGAAAAAAACATCATCGATGCCATAACCAAGGCTGAGAAAGAGACTTCCGGTGAAATTCGCATTCATATAGAACATAAATGCAAGGGCGACGCGTTCGAGCGGGCCATTGAAGTGTTCCATAAACTTGAGATGCATAATACCGTTCACCGAAACGGCGTTCTTGTTTATGTGGCAACGGAAGATAAAAAACTGGCTGTTTATGGCGATAAATCTATTCACGATCATGTTGGCCAGCATTTCTGGGATGATGTGCTGGAAATCATGCAAAATTACTTTAAAGCCGGGAAATATGAGTCGGGTCTGTCAGAAGCCATAACCCGAATTGGTCATAAATTGAAAGATCGTTTCCCCCACCAGGAAGACGATACGAATGAATTAAAAAATGATATCAGTTACAATGACTCCGAAGACTAAATCTCTCTTTATTTTTGTTTTACTAACCGGAATTACGTTTCTAACGTCTACGGCCTACGCCCAGAAATTCCCGGCCAAGCCGGAAGGATTTGTGAACGACTATGCCCATATCCTCAACCAGGGACAAATTCAGCAACTTGACCGCAAGTTAAGCACCTATCGGGATACGACCTCAAATGAAGTGGCTATCATGACGGTCCCAAGTCTTCAGGGTTATGCCATCGACCAGTTTTCATTGAAAGTATTGGATAAATGGGGTATTGGTCAGCACAATAAACGCAACGGCGTGCTCATTTTTGTAGCTCCCAAAGAGAAAAAAATGCGTATCGAAGTAGGATACGGCCTGGAGGGCGCCCTGCCCGATATCATCGCCGGACATATAGTCAATAATGTGATGAAACCTTACTTCAAGAAAGGTGAATATTACCAGGGATTGAATCAGGCGGTGAATGCCATCATGATGCAAGTGGCCGGGGAATACAAACCTGAGATGGCCAAGAAAAAAGATAAAGGTGGCCATTCCGCTTTCCCGATCTTATTCATTATTGCCGTGATCATTTATATCATCATCATACGTCGTGATGGACCGCGTCAAAACGGCGGTGGCAAAGGCGGACGCCGGCGACGCACGTATGGTTCATCCGGTGTCATCTTCTTCCCCGGTGGTTTCGGCGGTGGAGGAGGCTGGGGCGGTGGCTCCGGCGGATTTGGTGGAGGAGGCGGTTTTGGCGGCTTCTCCGGAGGTGGTGGCTTCGCCGGCGGCGGCGGCGGCGCCAGTGGGGGCTGGTGATGAAATCGATTCACCTGATTAAATATAATGTGTAATAATTAATCAAGTGAATTTTGAGTCCTCATGTTATTCATTTGCCACTAGTTTCCACAACCGAATAATATGCTTCTTTCGGTTGATTATCTCTGTTGAATAATAAGGGATAGTCTTTGCGGCCTATCACCGGCCAGTTGTTACGCCAGGTTTCCTTGTCATTTAATCCCCAAAATGTAACCCGGGTTATGGCATCTTTATGTTTTTCAAATAGCCGGAACAAGGATGCATATCTGGTGGCCAGTGCATTTTTGACGGAATCAGGTAAACCATTGGCATAAGGATTTAAAGCCGGATCACGACTGTGTCGAATGGAGGGCGGCGGGTTGTCGTGATCTTTCGGGATCGGTAACACACTTATATCCAGTTCCGAGATCATCACTTTTACACCAAGCTTCGAAAAGGCCTGGATGCTGGCTTCAATCTGATCATCCGAAGGTTTGTGCAAATACCAATGCCCCTGCATGCCGATGCCATCAATTCGTATACCTTTCTTTTGTAATTCCTTGACCAGGCGAATCACTCCTTCCCTTTTTGCCGGTTTCCATAAATTGAAATCATTGTAGTATAATTGTGCATCTGGATCAGCTTTATGGGCATATTCAAAGGCTTTCTCTATATAATCCGAACCAATTATTTTTAGCCATTTAGTGTCTCGTAGTTTCCCCTGTTCCGTTAATGCCTCATTGACAACATCCCAGCCATTAATCTTGCCTTTGTAACGCCCCACTACTTTATCGATATGATATTTCATGCGTTTTAATAAAACTTCCCGGCTAACCGACTTACCGTCATCATTTTTGAATACCCAATCCGGTACCTGCTTATGCCACACCAGATTATGTCCGATAATAAACATATCATTTTTCATCCCAAATTTGACATATTTGTCAGCCGGGCCAAAGTTGAATGTGTGAGGTTTGGGCTGAACCCTGCTCCACTTCAAAACATTCTCTGGACTGACCGAATCAAATTGTTGCTTCACTAAAGCAACATCGGAAGGCAAATAACCGGCCATTTGCCCCTGGTTCACAGCTACACCAACATAAAAATCTTTTATAAATACTTTTTTTAGAGACGGCAATTGCTGTTCCGCTGTAAATACAAAAAATAGTACAAGGCAAAGGCCTGTTATCGATAGCCAAACAGTCAGAGAATGTTTTGGAAAAGAATGTTTCATAACGTCACTTGGATAAAAGATTAAATATTTTGTCTCCATTAATATAATTTTTGCCTTAATTATATCAAATATTTGCCCTATAAAACATGCAAAACAAATACCGTTAATTCATTTTGACTATGAACCATAATTGTTTTAATTCGTCACAAGCCTTTAATAAACTCATATAGAATTGCTTTTAACTGTTCAATATGATAAAATAACAAAACTGGTTTTGCTCGTAATAGGATAATTTTTGCTTTTTTTACACAAATATTTTTAATTCTGGTCTCGTAATTTAGTAATATGATGAAAAATAATATCGTTTTTTGCCCCACATTTATTCACGATTATATATCATCAGGTATCTTTCAAAGACATATCATTCTTATAATACTATCTTTAATATGCTTTTGGATAAATCCCACATTTTCCCTGGCAATTGGAAATAAATCGTACATATCCACAAAAAGTGGTAAAGGATATTTCCCGTTATGCGTTTCCGGACAATCGGCAGCATTATATATTAGCTCAGAAGATTACAGTGGCGCTATTCGTGCATTAACGGATCTGCAAACCGATATTCTACACGTGACAAATACCAAACCAATCCTTTCTGAAGGTACTATTCCGAAATCAAAACATATTGTCTTGGTTGGCACTATTGGGAAAAGTCCGGTTATCGACAAACTGATAGGAGAAAAGGCGCTTAATGTTACCGGTGTTAAAGGCAAATGGGAGTCTTTTGTAATTCAAGTTGTTAAAAATCCATTTCCGGGAGTTAAAAGTGCTTTGGTTATTGCCGGAAGTGATAAGAGAGGTACTATTTTTGGTATCTATGATATATCAGAAAAGATTGGTATATCACCATGGAATTGGTGGGCGGATGTTCCAGCCAAACATCATTCAAAACTATTTGTACTTCCCGGCCGCCATTCTTTTGGTCCACCAGCTGTTAAATACAGGGGTATATTTATTAATGACGAGGCTCCATCTTTGTCTGGTTGGGCACAGGAAAAATTCGGTGGATTCAATCACAAATTTTATAAAAAAGTATTTAAACTCATCCTTCGATTGAAAGGGAATCTGTTATGGCCGGCCATGTGGGGTCATTCGTTTTTTGCTGATGATTCACTCGATGAAAAATTGGCAGACGAGTATGGCATTGTTATGGGTACTTCCCATGCTGAACCGATGATGCGTGCTGTATCTGAATGGAAGGAATACGGACATGGTCCATGGAATTATCAGGCAAATGGGAAAGAATTACGAAAATTCTGGAGCGACGGTATTAAACGAATGGATAATTATGAGAGCATCGTCACCGTAGGTATGCGCGGCAATGGAGATATGCCTATGAGCGATTCCACGAATATCGGCCTGCTCGAAAAAATAGTTCATGATCAAAGAAATATCATTCATAATGTGACCGGTAAACCCGTCAGTTCTATTCCGCAGGTATGGACGCTTTATAAAGAAGTGGAAAAATATTACCTGGAAGGTATGAGGGTCCCAAATGATATTACTCTTATGTTCAGTGACGATAATTGGGGTAACATCCGGATGCTTCCCAAACTGCATGGCCAACCAAGACCAGGAGGTTATGGCCTGTATTATCATTATGACTATGTTGGCGGCCCTCGTTCTTATAAGTGGATGAATACGGTACAGATAGAGAGAACCTGGGAACAATTGCATCTGGCATATAAATACGGTGTAAAACGAATTTGGGTAGTTAATGTGGGCAGTCTGAAGCCTAAAGAATTCCCGATACAATTTTTTATGGATTATGCCTGGAATCCACAAAAATGGCCGGTTAACCGGTTACCGGAATACTATAAACGTTGGGCTCAACAACAATTCGGGACTAAATTCGCGAATGAAATCGCCCAAATTCTAATGACGTACACCAGGTACAATGCCAGACGTAAACCGGAACTTCTATCTCCAAAAACATATAGTCTCGACCACTATCGTGAATCGGGAAAAGTCGTTGCTGATTATAATTGCTTGAAGAAAAAGGCGATGGCAATCTATAATAAGTTGTCCGATAGTTATAAGCCGTCTTTTTACCAGCTCGTGTTATATCCTGTGCAGGCTTGTGCCAATCTAAATGATCTTTATAAAACGGTAGAACAAAACAGGTTGTTCGCCAAAGAAGGTCGGGCGATAACAAATAACCTGGCACAAAAGGCTCATAAATTGTTTAAAAAGGATGCGGAGTTATCTCATTATTATGACAAAGTGATGTTAAACGGTAAGTGGGACCATATCATGCATCAACCTCATATAGGGTATACTTCATGGGCTCAACCGAAAACCAATATTATGCCGAAGGTTAAGCATATTGAGCTCCCTGAAGCTGCAGATATGGGTGTCGCTATTCAGGGATCCAATCAATGGTGGCCCAAAGACACAACTCATGCCATATTATCTGAATTTGATAAATACAATCAACAAAGACATTATATAGAAATATTTAATCGGGGAAAAACACCGTTCAACTACTCTATCAAAACGGATAAGGCATGGATAAAAATATCCCCGGGTAGAGACGGACAGGTTAACCTGCAAAAAAGGATATGGATACAAATCGACTGGAAAAATGCGCCAGGGGGAGAACTTTTGGAACCTTTGACCATAACGGGACCAAAGAATAAGCAGGTGGTTGTATATCTCAAAATTGATAACCCTCCATTCCCTAAACGAGATAAAATAAATGGATTTATTGAGAGTGATGGTTATATCTCCATAGATGCACAGCATTACTCCAAAGCGGTAAATTCCAAAAAAATTCATTGGGTTACGATCCCGAATTTAGGCCGAACAGCCTCGGCAATGACGACATTTCCGGTAACGGCCAATGAACAAAAACCGGAACGAAATAGCCCTCACCTTGAATATAAAGTATATCTAAATTCAAAAGGGCCGGTTAATGTCAAAGTATATCTTAGTCCTACCTTAAATTTTGAGCATGATAAAGGCCTGCGATACGCTCTTTCTTTCGATACTGATAAACCTGTCATTGTGAATATGAATGGACCCCTAAAATCACACCTATGGCCGAAGTGGGTCAGTAATAATGTCAATATTCAAGAAACCACACTGCATATTAACAAGCCGGGAGAACATATTTTGAAATTTTGGAGAATAGACCCGGCTGTTGATGTGCAAAAAATAGTAATTGATGCCGGTGGCGTTAAGCATAGTTACCTTGGTCCGCCTGAAAGCTTTCACCGTCAGTTATAATAACTAAATGACCGATCATTGATAACAAACAAAATTAGTTTATCTGAAAATTTGCATAATTTTTATTCAATTCACATATAATTGAATTACCCTATTGTTTTATTATGCTTTTTATTTTATGCTCTTTAAGAAAAATGATGTAACTATATAATCATCAATGACCCAAACGCATGAACAAAAATAAGATTTCATCAAAGTACCGACTGAGCGTTATCGCTGTATTTTTACTTTTTATTTTAGGTATCAATTCTTATTCCAATAAGAATTTTACTAAAACTGTACAGACAAATATTCAACAGACCAAACCGGATACAATTCCCAACTGGCGGCGTTTATTAAAAGGTGGACACCGTATAGGACCGGCAACGGCTCCGGTACAAATTGTGGAATTTTCTGATTTTCAATGTCCTTATTGTTTCGAGATGGAACCTGTTTTCAAAATGATTCGTCAAAAATATCCGAAAAAAGTGGCTATCACCCGTTATAATTATCCACTGCATCATCATAAACAGGCTCTTCCTGCTGCTCTTGCTGCCGAATGTGCCGCCCGTCAGGGTAAATATGATGAATATCACGACTTGTTATTTGCCAACCAGGATATATTCCCTTCACAGCCATGGGATAGCCTGGCTAAAGAAGCCGGCGTGAAGGATATCCAAAAATTTCACGGGTGTGTCAAAGATGAAAAGACACTAAAAATAGTTAATGATGATATCCTTCTGGGAGATACCCTGAAAGTTAACGTGACTCCTACTCTAATCATAAACGGTGTTATGCATCCCGGAACAATGAGAGAAAGTGAGTTAGAGCAAAAGATTAATAAAATTCTTTCAAAATCTTCCGATTAATGTATATAAACTACAACTTTACTTTGAAATAGTAACCTGATATCCGGATTATTATTTGTAGTTAGAGACTTCTATCAAGTTCTGATCAGGATCACGAAAGTAAACAGATATAACGGGTCCTGCAGCGCCTGTGCGTTCAACGGGACCTTCTATAACCGGAACTTTTGCTTTCTGCAGATGTTCTAATACTTCTTTAATCGGTATATTGACGATAAAACACAGATCAGCCGAACCGGGGGTGGGTGAATTGGCCTTTGGTTCATATTCTCTGCCTGCCTCATGAATATTTATTTTTTGATCACCAAAATGCATGGCCCTTCGACCAGTTCCAAATATGACGATCTCCATCCCCATAACCCGTTCATAAAATTCACAGGTTTCCTCGATATCAGCTACCGTCAATACCAAATGATCCAGGTGATCAACTTTTAACATTTATAATAACCTCTATTCATTTCAAAGTTAAACAAGTTCATATGACCTACACCTGTTGATCAAAACTTACAACTATAATATCATTGCCTGTTTCAAATCGTTGATTATATCCACTGGTTCTTCAATTCCAACCGCAAGCCTGACCAATCCATCAGTTATACCGGCTTGTTCTCTTATTTCCGGCCTTACGGCTTTATGAGTCATGGAAGCGGGATGCTCTATTAATGTATCCACATGTCCAAGACTTACAGCAAGGCTACATAATTCGACGTTATTCATGAGGTGAACACCGGCATCATATCCGCCCTTCATTTCGAATGCAATAACACCTCCATAACCATTCTTCAATAATGATTGGGCTAGTGAATGTTGAGGAAATGACTCCAAACCCGGATAAAAGACTTTTTCTACAGCCGGATGACGTTCCAGATGTTCAGCAATTATTTGTGCATTTTCGGAATGACGTTTCATCCTTAGAGCAAAAGTCTTAAGTCCCAATAATGTCAGCCATGCATCAAAGGGTCCGGCTATACCACCAATATTTTTTCTCCAAAGCATAACCGATTCATTTAGGATAACGGGATCGCGGGATACAAGCACTCCTCCTATGGTCGTGCCATGTCCGCTCAGATATTTAGTTGTTGAATGAGCCACAACATCTGCTCCATATGTTAACGGGCGCAAATGATACGGTGTTGCAAACGTATTATCCACCATCACTTTTGCACCTATTCCATGAGCCGCCCGAACAATTATTGGGATATCAACAATTTCAAGTGTTGGGTTGGCCATACTCTCCAGGTAAACAAGTGATGTATCCGGTCTTTTTTTCAAAACGGAGATCACTTCTTCTGTATTTTTCCCATCAACGTAAGTTACTTCAATGCCCAATTCCGAGGCTTGTTCTGAGAGAAACTCACTTGTGCATCCATATAATGTTTTCTGTGCAATCATATGGCGACCGTGAGCCAATCCGAGAATACCCGCTGTGATAGCAGCCATTCCGCTTCCGAAAATCAATGCTCTGCTCTCAGATGGATCGTCAAAATCCTGGCTTTCCAACATTGCTAATGCCTCTTCAAGCGAATCAATATTCGGATTAGCAATCCTTGTGTAGGTATGACTTGCCCCACCCTCTTCACCGGCAAACAATTTGCTTCCGGCTTCGACATTATCAAAAACAAATGTGGATGATTGATAGATAGGCATTAAGTGCGATCCGTACGGATCCTTCCTGGCCGGATGTCCGACATGAGCCAGCTGGCTGTTTAAATCTAACTTTTTCTCTTTCAGCATCTCATCTTTCATGATTCGTCTCCCATATCAATTGGTATCTTAGTTTCGTCTTTTCTGGTTGATAGAACAACCATGGAATGTATATGCTGCACTCCGGGCAACCTGGTCAGTTTCTGCCACATCACATATTCATAATCCGCCGTATCGCTTACAACAACTTTCAAAAGGAAATCAGCCTCACCGGTTGTATGATAGCAAGCAAGTACTTCCGGCATTTTGTCCACTTCATCACAAAACTCTTCAACAGCCTGAAGTTTATGCATCGCCAAAGAAATGGAGACAAAAACGGTAAGACCTTTTCCTATTTTCTCTTCATCAACAATAGTCCTGTATCCTTTAATAATACCATCGCGCTCCAGCCTGCGTACACGCTCCAATGTAGGCGTAGCAGTCAATCCTATTCTCCTGGCCAGCTCATTGTTTGATAAACGCCCATTCTCCTGTAGAATGTCTAATATCTTTTTGTCGATAACATCTAATTTCATCTCAGGCATAATTAAAAAGATTAAACAAAAGTATTTTATACTATATACAGTATATATATTTATAATAATAACCTATATAATCAATATAAATAAGTTTATTATTCTATTTAATAATATTTTTATAGTGTATCTATCTTTTTTAAAATATTGTCAGGCAACATTTTTATGCTACACTTAGCCTTTCACTTACAAGCCATATTATTTCTTAATCTCAATGGAACCGTTTGATATTACATCTCGTTTGTAAGATTAGAATAACTAAATGCCCGTTAAAGGATTAGTGAATGGAACAAAAAAATAATTCTCTGAAGGATTTTTCCCTCAGAACCCTAATAGTTATTGGTATTCTTTTACTTACAGCGGCAATAACTATTATTACATGGTATTCTCTCGATGTAATTTTATTGATATTTGCAGGTATCCTGTTGGCTATCACATTAAGAGGTATTAGCCAATATATTTCCGGGTATTTGCCTTTTTCCAATAAACTATGGCTTACTGTCACGATTTTGCTCGGTTTTAGCAGTTTAATATTTGGGTTTTGGTATTTCGGCCCCCATGTGGCACGTCAAATAAACGTATTGAGTGACAGCACACTAAACTCACTGAACCACCTATTGGATGAGATTCGAAAATTTGATATCGGGAAAAAAATAATTTCAGAGGCTGCTAAATCGTTTGAGGAAACACAAAAACTCAATATCCTCGCCAGAATAACCGGTATTTTTTCGAGTACGCTCAGTTTACTTATCAACTTGTTAATCGTACTCTTTGTAGGCCTATATACCGCTTACGAGCCCAAACAGTATGTCGACGGTTTCATCAGGCTTGTTCCTATTTCATACAGAAAGCGTATGAAAGAAATTATCATTTCCGTTGAACATGCGTTACGCTGGTATATAATTGGTCGAATTTTATCTATGATTTCCATAGGTATTTTTACCTTGATAGGCCTTTGGCTTTTAGATGTTCCACTTGCTTTTTCATTGGCAACATTAGCAGCACTTATGACTTTTATACCTTATCTGGGTCCCATTTTGTCAGCTACCCCGGCAATATTAATTGCCCTGTCGATAAGTCCCGCCATGGCATTATACGTTGCGTTACTATATACCGGAATACAATTGATCGAAAGCTATTTGATAACACCACTGATACAATTACGTGCCGTCTCACTCCCGCCAGTATTAACTATCGCGACTCAAATTATTTTAGGTATAGTTGCCGGAGGTATTGGACTGGTCATGGCAACCCCTTTTACAGTGATGGTTATTGTCGTCATACAGACAGTATACATTGAGGATATATTAGGAGACACCATTCCCTTATTGGGACAACATTCTGAAAATGACAGTTGACTATTGACAATTGTGTGTTATGAGAAATAGGTTCGCTGATATTTCAGTCCTGTATAAATCCGGACTAATAAAAAAGCCCCTGGAACAACTCCAGAGGCCTTTTAAATTAAGAACTTAAGTATACTAAAAGAATAACAACAGAGAACTAATGGCTGTTGTTACATTATATCCTCTCGAATGAGAATCTTTAACAGTCATTATACCGGCTTCGAGTTGAAAGTTTCTAAATTCAATTCCGGTTCCTAAACTAAAACTATTACTCGATTTACCGCCCGTTCGATAACCTAACCGCAGAGGTATAAAATTAAATAGTTTGTATTCAACACCGGTTGATATTGATGAGTTGGTTGAATTCATTCCAATTTTGTTCATTCCCTCGGCATAATCAAGCATAACACCCAATTGTCCATATTTTAAATAGGCTCCAAGATGAATCATCGTAGGTAAACTGGCATGAATACTGCCGATATTATCAGGACTAAATGCTCCGTAAATATTGCGGGCAATGCTATCCTGCGCCACATAATTCAAATAGTTACTGAAGCTGCTGTCGTGTTTGGCATCGATTTGTTGATAATTGGGTTTTAAACCATTCCAATTGAATGTATTATCCGCACTAAATCGTTGAGCATTTTTCTTAAAATTTACACTGCCAAGATCTGTGACCGATGCCGAAAGTGTCAGTGCATGGCGGGGTAATTCATTATTATAATTATTGGCCTGACCATTGATGGAACCGTCAAATGAGAGGACATAACTCACACCCATATCCAGCCCCATGCCTGATCCTTTAATACCTCCTTTACCCATGGAACTCATATTAATATCGCTGAACGAGGGATCCTTATTCGGGTTCTGCCTTTGATTATAAAATTTTTGGAATCCATTAGTCAAATCACCAACAGTGTATATATCATAATGGAATTGATGTTGTATCAATGTATCACCAGACATTTTCAGATTGGATTGGAAATCCGATTTAAAGTATGTGAGCCCTTTGATGATCTTTGGAGAAATACCCAAATAGATTCTTTGATTAGTACCTAATGCAAAACTTGTTGCATAGGATAAACTCACTTCCGCCGTAGAATATACTTCATTACTGAAATTGACCGGTCTTGCCTGAGAAAAGTAAGACTGATCTAGTCCTCTCAGCATAAATTCGGCCAATCCCCTGCTGACAGATACATCACCCAAAGTCCGGAATCTCAATGCCGCGCCAAAAGTCCCGATCCGGGTTTTATGTACAAAGGCCAGTGGCAAGACATTCACATTGAACCCGAGCGTTCTTGAATCGGCACCTGATTTCCCAAACCACTCATTAACAGCAGCATCTACCTGACTGTTATTTAGCTGATATCCATGTGTAAAGTATTTATTATAGACGGCAATATTCATCAAAGGGCCACCGGAGGCTATGGTTAATTCGCCCGGCAAACCTATCATGAATTGATTTTTACCATTAAACAATCCCAGATTAGCCGGATTAATGAATGATGCATGGTACCCACTCATATATGCTGCTCCCCCACCTCCTAAACCTAAATTACGAGCCGAGAGATAGGTAGATTGGGCATAGGAATAATTACTTAGGCCGCAAATACCCCAAAATGCAACCACAAATAGTAATATCTTTTTGATAGAAGTCATTTCAATTTCCATTAGTCTTACCCCCGACTTTCGACTGAATATTGAAATTTCCGCTCATTTTCATTTGTAAGAAATCTGAAGCTTGAATTCTTACAGAACCATTATTCGTTGTATTCAACTTAGCATATAATCGCACATATCGTGCTGTATGCAGTGTATCCAATTGATTTCTCGAAAAACTAATTTGTAAGACATTTTTATTTGGAATACTTACAAAATGTGTTTGAGGGTCGACATCAGCTGCTTTTAAAACAATTGGTGCAGCACCCGCTGCTGTATCCGGGACAGTCGTAACCGGATTCATGTTCTGATCAAGAAAAGTTAATTGCAGGTTAGCGGCAAGGGGTAAACCATTTGTATAATGCATCATTATTGAGGCGCTTGATAACCGGGTATCACCCTGACCGGATGGCAAGCTCGACAAGTCTGCAGACACCGTATCAACATATGTAGCCGGTTGAGATGGGGTGGCGATATCTAAGGGTATATCCAGGCCGATGGCCGTATCGAAAAAGAAATTGTTAGGCGGTGTCGTAGGAATACCGCTAAATACCAGTATCGCTTTACCAATAAATCGAACCTCGGTAGGAAGATTACTTATGAAATCTCCTATATTCGAATTATTTGAATTAAACTTGAGGCTACCGAATAATGTATCCGTCCTGGTTGAATCAGCTGTTATTCCAAAAGTCATCAATTGGTTGTCCGGAAGAGCCTGACCGTGAGCATCCAATCCGTTTACAGGACTTCCGGTGACAGTGTACTTTGACCCGGTTTTGGGCATAAAAAACACGCTGTTGCCATTTGGATCATTACCAACAATCCCGGCATATACCTTATTACCGCCGGTAATATTGGTTCGGTAATAGAGATTCATTTGGGCATTATTAAGTGAGAAGTTACCCATACGTTTAGAAAAATACTTCAAGTTACTGATCTTGACTATTTTTGCTTCCGCATTATCATAAAGATCCAGTATATTGATACCGTTTGTGGTGTCGTCATAATTTAGGTTTATAACGACCGAATAACCGGATGTACTGCTTCCAACCGTTTTCGGTAATCCGGAACCCGAAGTACTAACACTTACCGAACTGGTAAAATCTGTACGCGTACTCAATTTCACTAAGCCCGTACTATCTACAGACAAAAAATTATTTAAGTTATTTTTTGTGGTATCAACGAGAGCATCGGGCCCTCCAAGAAAATCAACCTTTTTCTGAAAAAGAGGAATGTCGAGCGATTGTGTTATGCCAAAATCAGGACTATGTGGCATTTCACAGCCAAATAATCCTATGATTAGAAATAGCAACACGATTCCACTCGTTATAGAATGAATTACTTTTTTTCCCATTTAATAGCCGTGTATAATTAGTGATCAATAATCTGTCTTTTATTTCATTTTACCCACAATGAACTATAATTTATGTAGAAGACGCATTCTTATACGAAATCATATAAATTTGAAATTAAAAATTATCTCATATAAGAAGACTTAGCACAACCAGTGATTTTGTTCAATATCATAGCCTGAACGACTTCAAAACCGCAGCATATTAACCATATTCGAGGATTCCGAAGTCATGAATATGCAGATATTGGTCAAAAGAGCGCTTTGGCATGGTCTTCTATAATTATAAAAGTGACCTAATAATACAAAAATGTATATACATTACATATGATTTAATATGGAATGTGTGTAATATTTTAATAATAAGTATGTAATCTATTACAGCATATGTAAGGCTTGTGTAGAATAATTAGATATATTTGAAGCATTACCATTAAAAAATATTGATTAATTGTATTAGTTAATTAACAACATTTATTAACTGGTCTATATAGGACATGATACCTTTTGAAAATACCGATTTAAAAATAGTTGGGTGGAAATTTAATGATGATGAGCAGATATTATTATTCATATTACTCCCCAAAAAATACAGTGAAGTTTTTAATTCTGAAGAATTCATTAACCAATTAACTACACTGGACAACTCATCTTTATCCGAAGATATAAAGGATGAAAAATATGAAGAGTTACTCGAACAATATGGAATTTTAGAAATTTTCGAACAGGAAGAAATTTCAGAATTAACCGGGAAGGGCGATATTGATCCGGACGATTTACATCAATCACTATATGAATTTTTAAAAGAAGAGTTAAATAATTAGCAACTCTTTAAATGTAACTTATGCTCTTACCAACCTATCATTAAGATTTTTTTTGGTACGCTCACATTCAAAATTCCCATTTTTCCCAGTAATTGAGTAACTTGTCACAGTTTTTGAACTGATCTTTAATCATCTATACAGATTTTAATTTTGGAAGATTATCTGCAAGCTATTACCAAAGAAGAAATTAACACTTTACCATTAGGCCGTTTTGAAGGTGACATTCATATTATCACCAGTAAAAAAGAAGAAGAAAAAGCCTATTATGAACTTGAAGATGAAACCCTTCTGGGTTTTGATACAGAAACAAGGCCTTCTTTCAAAAAAGGAATTCGATATCCCACGTCCCTTGTTCAACTCGCCGGGGAAAAAGCCGTTTATCTTTTCCGATTAACTCACATAGGTTTTCCGGAACGTCTACAGGATTTACTGTCGAACCCGTCTATAACCAAAGTGGGTGTTGCTATACGCGATGATCTTAAAGACCTGAAAAAAATATCAAAATTTCACCCTACAAACTTTGAGGACCTGAATAAAATTGCCGATTATTTGAATTTGCAAAATAAAGGATTACGAAATCTGACGGCTATGTTCCTGGGTTTCAGGATATCCAAGACCAACCGTGTATCGCCCTGGCACAAAAATCAGCTCTCTGATGGTCAGATTACTTATGCAGCTACAGATGCATGGGCAAGCCGTGAAGTATACCTGCAGATGAAATACGCCAACCTGATAGCTTGATAACAACTACAATAATTGATAAAGCATTTAAACACTTATGAGTGATAAATCATTATCACCGGATTTTGAAATCCGGGAAGGAACCTTATCGGAAATTCCTACAATTCTAACCTTCATCAAAGAACTGGCTGAATATGAAAAGATGTCAGATGATGTAGTTGCAAACGAAAAATTGCTAAAGGAACACTTATTTGGTGAAAAAAAATCTGCTGAAGTTGTCATCGCTTATTACCAAAATAAACCGGTAGGTTTTGCCTTGTATTTTTACAATTTCTCTACATTTTTAGGCCGTCCGGGTCTGTATCTGGAAGATCTTTATGTTCGCAAGCAAATGCGTGGTAATGGCTTTGGAAAAGCACTTCTTAAACATCTTGCCAAAATAGCCACCCAAAAAAAATGCGGACGTATGGAATGGGCCGTTTTAAACTGGAATGAGCCTTCTATTCAATTCTATAAAAGTCTGGGAGCAAACCCGATGAACGATTGGACGGTTTACCGGGTTACTGGTAATGCCCTAAAAGAATTGGGCTCCTGAATTTTATAACAATTACTCTTTCCTTATTACTTTATAATTTGTTGAG
>DATFMH010000214.1:0-13275 GCA_035267045.1 Balneolales bacterium | reverse complement strand
GTGCTAATTGGACGAAAAAAAACGATTATTTAAATCTGAATATTTATGATAGTGCCATAAATGATATGGCTGTTGATACGAGTAACAACATATGGATAGCCCCGGGGAATAGCGGATTAATCAAATACAATGGTTCTTCCTGGAAACAATATGATATGAGCAATACGCCCTTGCCGGTGAATAATATCACATCTATTTACGCGGATTCGAACGGAACAATGTGGTTTGCCTATAATGATGACAGTTATGGCAGTACCGGAAGCGGTCTTGCTAAATACGACGGTACAAACTGGACGATTTATAAGGCTAAAGATTATAATCTCGTTGATTTTCATATAACTGATATCACATCTGATAATAATGGTACATTGTGGCTGGCCAATTATTATCATGGCATCGACTCTTTCGATGGGACGAATTTCAAGGAATATAATAGAAATAACTCGGCTTTAGTCGGTGACAGAGTCCAAAACCTGTCATTCGATTCAAGTGGAAATTTATGGGTAGTCTTTAACGATTATATACCATCCATTGCTAAATTCGATGGTAAAAAATTCCATGTTTTCAGTAGTGTAAATTCAAAGTTAACCAACTCGTTCCCGACACACATGGTTATCGATTCCAATGATGTAAAATGGATTGGAAATGAAAGGGGCGAATTGATCAAGTTACAGGGTGGTTCCGATCCCATTGCCAATTTTACAGCTGATATTCACAGAGGTTATGCTCCTCTTACGGTTAATTTCAGTGATTTAACAAATTCCAAAGTCTCGAAAAGGCAATGGACATTTCAGGGGGGAGATCCGTCTTCGTCGACCGATGCCAATCCGTCTGTTACATACAATTCAACGGGTACTTACGATGTAACACTCAAAGTAACAAATGCCGACGGCAGTACATCTTATACTAAAGCAGGTTATATAACTGTGTTAGATGCACATTCATCAGTTACAAGTAACTGGATGAATTACACCAATGGCAGCATTATTAATGATATTATTCAACAAGGGCAGGTATTGTGGTTGGCTACCAACGGTGGCTTAACAAAATATGATACTTCGACGGGTATGAATACGTATTTCACCAGGGCCAATTCAAAGTTGCCAACAAATCATATTAATAAGCTCGCAACAGACAGCAAAGGACAACTTTGGATAGGAACAAAAGAAGGGTTAGCAAAATATGATGGTTCCGAATGGAAAGTATATAATTCGTCCAATTCAAGCTTGCCTGCTAATAACATAACAGCGTTGGCTGTAGATAAAAATGATAAAATTTGGTTAGGGACTATCTCTTCACAAGCTTATTCCACAAGTAATCAGGGGCTGATTTCTTATGATGGCACTTCATTCAATATAGAAACATCGAATATTCCCTCAGGGGCCCAAATAAATACCATTACATTTGATGATAAAAATAATGTATGGGTTGGAACAGATGGCAAAGGATTGGCTGAATACGACGGCTCAACAGTTACCACTTTTAATACGACTAATTCCTCAATTCCCAACGATAATGTTAATGCTATCGCGTTCGATACAAATGGCACAGTATGGGTAGGTACTTATGCGGGTTTGGCCGATTATGATGGTTCAACATGGACTGAACATGATCAGGTTGAACAATCGATAACCTTTAAAATCAGTGCTAATGATCTGAAATTCGATTCAAAGGGGAATCTGTGGATAGGTACCTTGAGTTTCGGATTAAAACGTTTTGATGGTACAAATTTCACAACATATGATAAAGACAATTCGAAATTGGCCTCTAATGATGTCAAATCACTATTAGTAGATTCAAACGGAGAAGTATGGACCGGAACAACCAATTCCGTTTTGACATCTGAAAGCACGAATAAAAGTACTTTAGTGGAATATGACGGTTTAAACTGGAAAGCACATAATACTTCCAATTCCGGGTTACCCTCAAACAGCATAAGCAGGATCAGTTTCGATCAACATGGAAATGCATGGATGAATGTGGATTCCCAACTCGGCCTTTTTAGTGGAAATTCGGCATCGGGTGGCCTGGTGATGTTTAATGGATCAACCTGGTCGGTCTTTGATAAAAATAATTCCGGAATTTTAAGTGGTGATATTACGGGAATAACCATTGACGGCGATGGTGACATATGGGCCGGAACGAAAAACGGTCTGTCAGAATATGATGGTGTGCACTGGCTAACGTATGGAAAAACGGAAATGGGTACACAAAATGAAGCCGTCACAGATATAACGACGGATAATATGGGCAATATCTGGGCTGCCATTCAGGGTACCGGTATTGTAATGTATAATGGATCGAAATGGAATATCTATAAACCCGGAAGTTCATTTTCAGTAACATCATTGGGTAATATCATCGTATCTAAAGATGGTACCGTTTGGGTGGGTACACTAAATAACGGATTATATTCTTTTGATGGCAGTTCATGGACAGTGTATAACAGCAGTAATACATCACTTGGTGATATGATAAATGCACTAACCATAGATAAGCAAGGTAATCTTTGGGTAGCATCCAATTCCGGTCTATCCTCAATGCTTTCAAAATTTGATGGGAGCAGTTGGACTGATATCACACTTCCACAGAATACAGGAGAGATAAATGATATCACAGAGGATGCCAATGGAGTGCTGTGGTTTGCTTTTTCGGGCGGTTTTGCAAAAACATCGGGTACTTTGGCATATTATGACGGTAGTAAATTTACTATTCTCGATCACAATAATTCCAGGTTAAGCAGTAGTGATATTTCCACAGTATCATTCGATTCTCATGGGCGTGCATGGATTGGTACATCCGGAGGGGGTGTCTTCATCTATAATGGAGGAGGAAATTTACCTACCGATGTTCAACATGATAAATCACTTGTCCGGAATCTGCCGACTAAAGTCGAGTTAAAACAAAACTACCCGAATCCTTTTAATCCGACAACACAAATAAAATACGCATTGCCTAATTCGATGATGGTTCATCTGACTGTGTATAACATATTGGGTAGGAAGGTAGCGGAGCTGGTCAATAATCGTCAATCGGCAGGTATACATGTAATAACTTTCGATGCCTCACATCTGGCAAGCGGAGTTTATTTCTATCGAATCAGGACAAATGCCGCCGTTCAGACAAAGAAAATGCTGCTTATAAAATAGTTTCAAAGTGAAAAGACGATTTTAAATGATTTGACAACAGTGACAGGTATTCAGGATATTTCATAAGATTGCGGGAGTATTTAGGGGCGATTGGAAATACCTGGCCTGTCAACCTGTTGTTTTATTCAGTCATATAATGGATTGTCGACCGAATTTATAATTTGAGATCACCATAATGAATCATGTTTCAGCAAATATGCAGTTCGGTAAATTTATAATTGATGAAATAATTCTTCGGTATTCAGGATTGTCGCGAATTCATCTTTAAGACTTGCCAGTGCGGTAAGATGAACGAGCTCGGAATCATAATTTTCACCATTAATACCGATTCTGTCAAATGTAGCGGTGGCATCGGATATCACATAAGTATCATAACCATAATTACCGGCCATGCGTGCAGTCGTTGACACACAATGATTGGTTGTAATACCTATAATAACCACTGTATTAATGCCTCGTGAATCCAATTGCTCTTTTAAATCAGTACCTATAAAAGCAGAATTAACATTCTTGGTGATTACGGGTTCATCGTCCAATGGGTTTACTTCATACTTGAATGCAAAACCGGGATTATTCTTGTGTAGCTTTGAATCAGGATTAACAGAACTATGTCTGACATGATAGACAGGCAGCTCTAACTCCCTCCATTTTTGCAGGATTTTTCCAGCATTCGCTTCTGCATTTTTATTATTACGATTACCACCCCAATATTCTTCATCATCAAATCCTTTTTGAATATCAATAAGAAGTAACGCGGGTTTATTTTGTCTGAGTTTCATAAATGAAAATAATAAGTGCGTATTTTTTTAAGATTACGTGATAATATCGATATATTATTATTCAATAATCTATGCATTTAGAAACTTTAAATAGACATATAAATTCACTTACATGCACCTTGTAACAAGGGGGCATATTTATCAAGCAAAGTGTTGAACCGGTCAAAATCTTTTAAAGCCTTCCTCGTGCGCTTAATGTCGTCTTTTTCTGCGGTCTTGAATATAGGGTCATTATGTGACAAAGCGGCCTTCAATTTTACGGCTATTGCTTTAATGGCATCCACATCATTGGGGAGCGGGTGGCTCATAGTAGATTTTTCACCAATATATTTTAACCAGGTGGCGAATAAATATTCATCCTTTGTTGTTGGCCCGTTTGAAAGCATTCCCTGATCGGCCCAGAAACTTTTACGGGAATCTTCAGGTAGTTGATCGACGAGTGACATTTTACCCTGCATATCCGCATTCACAAAACCGTCAATCAAATCAAACTGATTCCATGTGTGCATCGTTAATTTATCAGGTGCTTTGCCACTGTGGCCGGCAGAACACCATTCTTTAATAGTCTCTGAAGATAATTTATGTTGCGCTACAGCTGATTTAGTTTCCGTGAAAAGAGAAAAAATACATATCGATATCAATATCACTAGACGCATAACAAAAAATCCTCCCACTAACTTTAAGATGTAATTATAACCCTGTAATATACAGCAAGGTACTGATATATATGTATATAGATAGTAGGGAAAAAATTTTAAGAATACGAGTATCAATTAAGCGATTGATTAACCGATACAGGTAATCAAGTCCCCGGGTGATAACTATGGTCTATCGTCACTTTATCTGTAGGCCAAAATTCGTATAATTTACTTCATGCGTGTTCGATAAGAATGTATATCTCAATCGCCACGGCCAAAGTCATCTTCAACACGTACAATATCATCCTCGTCAGATGGATGTTCTTTGTCTGTGTGCTGCCATATCTCAGCGACTATTCCCCAATCATCAAGGCCAATAAGGCGGTGCCGTTCGCCTTGTTGGAGCGTGATTTGATCACCGGGTAGATATTTTTTAAGCAAACCTTGTTCATTTGTCGGACTGGTTATGATACCTACGGGTCCTTCAACAACTTTCCAAATTTCGGCCCTGCGATGGTGATACTGCCATGAAAGGCGTTTATCCGGTTGGACAATTAATATTTTGGGACTCAATTTACCGGATATCCTTAACTGGTTCACAGGAATATTATCAAAATAAATACCGGAAAATTTTTGAGCCTGATTTTCGTCGATTACAAAGAAACCACCCCATGGACGATTTCTGTCCTCTTCTACAATAGTAAAACCCTGGGCTATTAGTTTTGCCTCTGTTTCATCAAAAAGCTTTTGCTTCATCGCTTTCGCACTCATATATATATATGCTATGATTATTAGTAGAAAATTAATCGTATATGATGTGTGTAAAGGTAGGGTAAATTATAGAAATATGGGAGGAGGTATTTAATGTACTATGGTTTGTGTGAGATGCGGATTCACCTCAGTCAGCAAAATGATATTCTCCGGTATTGAGTCAACCTATAAAAATCGGGTTGCATTCAACTTTAGTCATTGGATTGTTGGAATAAATCATTCAAGATTTCTATATCTATTCCTATATCAAAAAGCTTTAAAATGAATGCTCATTAAACACACCAACGGCCTGCCGGAACAAGCTGTTGGTGGATTTTGGATTTAATTGAAAAGAACAAGCTTATTTAATAAGCATCATCTTTTTGGTTTGCGTGAAGTCACTGGTTACCAGTTTATAGAAATAAAGCCCGCTATTCAGTCCGGAAGCATTAAATGTAATTTTGTGGAAGCCGGCGGTTTGTGCATTATTCACAAGAGTGGCTACTTTCTGTCCAATTGAATTAAACACCTGAAGTTTGACTTCACCTGCTTTCCTGAGGTCGTAACTGATTACGGTTGTCGGGTTGAAAGGATTGGGATAGTTTTGATTGAGACGGTAATCCTTAACAAGAGATTCAGTGGGGGGTGTTTCAATAGGTGTACCCATTGTCAAATCATTATATTGGCCGGATATTGGATTTCCACTATTATCAAGCTGAATAGATGCGGCTATGGAAGAACCCGTTTTTGTAATGAAATCGATAGAACCTGTTGTAGTTGAAGAGATGATACCGCCGATATTGGATGTCATAGTTGTGGTTCTGTTTAAACGTAAACAATCATCGGAACTGGTAGCTGTTACCAATGTTCCATATCCATCTACCGTAACATCGATTTTTATTTTTTGTGAGTATAAAACAGAACCCTGAAAAATCAGATTATAAGTAGCGGAGTCCGACCATGCTGTTTGATAAGTCAAGGGCAGCTTAGCGTTAAGTAAGTATGGACTATAACTAATCAAAACTGTATCGGGTGTAATATTATCACCATTTAGATCACTTTGTGAGACAAAAACAATACCGGCGAAATTCAAACTGTCACTATTGACCTGTTCGTAAATCCAGGCCGTTGAGTCGGATGCTTGTCCAGTGCTTGTTAACCCTATTTTAACGGCAATATTAGCTCTTTGTACTTCTGCGGAATTGGAACCCGGCAAATCTGCCGGAAGTCCGATATATTGGATCGTTCCGTCATACGTCTGACTAAAAGAAGTAATCGCTGAAAAATCGAAAGTTTGATTTGTCCCGGTTTGTGCCACTAATGCTGTAAAATCGCTGGCTGTTGTAGATTCGTAAGTCTTAACATTAAATGTTTTTCCTACAAGGCCTTGTAAGTCCGATTGATTAATGGTTATCTGGGCGGTGGCCGTTCCGGCAATAATCAGAAGAGCTAATAAATTGATATAAAGAATGGTACATTTTTTCATCTTAATTCCTCCTGTTTGATGAAAAGGGTCAGGTATCTCACCAATTATTTTTAGTTGTGAGGTACGATTAGGATTCACAGAATGGAGTTGTCAAAAAACATGGCAGGTCTCAAAATCCCTTGTTGAATCTCCTTATATATAATGCGGTAAAGATCTGCCAAAGACCATTATAATCATATCAGTGTGAGAGTTCTAATAATGCAAGAACCTTGTTATGCTAAACTTCAAAGGCACTTTACAGATATAGATGATCAATTAACAATTACCCATGTATCTTGTATCGAGAATTCGTTGTATAATGTGCGGCTGAGACACTTTCTGTCTATTTATACCAATTAAAATTGCCAGTAGCCTAAACAGCAAGTACCTTTATTTACTGTTTATCACCGGACAAAATCCAGCATCTGGGATTGTTGGTATAACCGATATGTTCATAGTAGGAATTAGCGGCAGGTGCGGCAATCACGATAAGTTTACATGTCGGCGTGAGTTGTTTTTTCGTTATTACCTGCAGCATTTTTCCGATTCCCAAATTCTGAAAATTCTTATCGACGGCAAGATCGGAGAGGTAACAGGCATAATGGAAATCGGTCATGGAACGCGCAATACCGATGAGCTGATCATCCTTCCAGGCTGAGACCATCAGGTTACTATTGGTAACCATCCCTTCCATGCACGTACTGTCATCTATAGGCCGGCGTTTTCCGAGCGTGGATTTTTTAAGCAATTCGATAAATTGATCGGTTGTTACAGGGGCATTGATTTTATATTCGATATTCATGAACGGCAGCAATTAGTCAGTTGACAGAGAGAATTATTAAATCAAAAAAAGGAAGGTAAAAAATATGGTTTTTGCAAAAGCTTATAATAGAACATAATACCAATAGAGAGCAAGTAAGATGGTATAAAAATAATCGTACGGTATCTCTTATTAGATTAGCCTGGTATTGATATAACTCTAAACAGATTAAATCTATTGTTAAACAACATTTTACCTCATTTTAAGGAATAACTTGTAATCATGGATAAAGTCATTAAATTACATTATTGAAACTAATGTAATATCCGTTTATTATCCCATGTAATCTTATCATCATGAAATCACTATTCCGAAGTTTACTCATCTCTGTACTTTTATTATTCCTGGTATCCTGTAATAAGTCCCTTAAAATAGGCCAATTGATGTTATCCGACGCTAAGCCCAAAGCGGGAGAGAAAATAAGTCTTCAATACAATCCTGATGAAAGTGACTTGTCGGGTGTCAAAAATTTGTATGGAGCTCTTTATTATGTGGCTAAAACTAATGTATATGCCAGTGATATATCCCTTAATAATTCAGGAGAAGTCTGGAAAGGATCATTTACCTTACCTGATAGTGCGCAGGCTTTTGCACTAAAATTTTATAAGGAAGATAAAATAGACAAGAATAAAGGCAGGGGATATATATTTACTGTTTACAACCGGGACGGAAAACCGGTAAAAGGTGCCTTAGCGTCCGAAACCAGATTTTATCATGCATATGGAGCTAATTTACTGGGTTTGCCGCAAAATGCTGATACCGCCCTGGCATTATTTCAACATGAATTTACTTTATATCCTGAAGTAAAAAATGACTGGCGGGTTCCCTACTTCAGTGTTTTGTTAGCTGTAAAGAATAAAAAAGCCTATCCGGAGGTTCAGTCTGGCATAGAACATTTGTTGTCGGCTAAAAAGGTAACCGAAAAGGATTATATGGATGCCAGAAACTTATTTAATCAAATGCATTTGAGTGCAAAAGCGGATTCCCTGGAAAAAAGCATTTTCGAAAAGTATCCGAAAGGCATTATGGCTCTTAATAAATTTTATCATGATTTCTATCAGCAGAAAAATACGGATAGCCTGTTAATCCTATACCGTGATTTTAAGTTAAAGTTTGCGAATAGCCGGCATAAAAAAGATGTTGATCGTTATGGATCTTATATGTTATCACGGATTGCCAATTCATTAGCCGGTGAAAAGAAATTTGATAAATTTCTTCAATATACCTCACAGATTACAGATAAGTCCATACTGGCACGGACCTATAATCAGGCAGCCTATCAACTGGCAAAAAAAGGAGGGAATCTTGCGTTTGCCGATTCTATATCCAAAGCATCTCTTAATAGTATACAGTATTTAATGGACCATCCGGGTGAGGGTAAACCGACCTATTATACGGATAGGGGGTGGAGAGATATGCAAAAATCAGGTTATGGGATGTACGCTGATACGTATGCGATGATCCTGGCCAAAAGAGGGAATTATAAGGAAGCGCTGGCCTACCAGGAAAAAGCTGTTGATTACACTCATGGGGATGATACAGATATCAATACAAACTATATCGAATATTTGGTGCAAAACGGAGACTTTGCCAAAGCTCAAAAAGTGATCGGAGAATATATTGCAAAGGGTAGATCTACCCCGAAAATGATGAATTATCTGAAAACAGCGTATTCCAAACAACACGGAACCGATAAGGGCTACTCAAAATACCTGGTGTCATTGAAAGCAGGTGCCGGAGATAAAATGAAGGCGAAATTGGATAGTGAAATGATTAATAAACCGGCTCCGGATTTCAAATTACCCGATCTGAAAGGGAACCGGGTTTCTCTTGCCTCCCTTCGTGGAAAAATCGTGGTTGTAGATTTCTGGGCAACGTGGTGCGGTCCCTGTAAATCCTCCTTTCCGGCTATGCAAAAGGCTATGGCTAAATATAAAAACAATCCGAATGTTGTATTTCTGTTTGTGGATACATGGGAGCATACTAAGCCTGATGTTAGGTTGAAGCAAGTGAATGAATTCATCACCAAACATAAGTACCCGTTTCATGTGTTATTGGATAAAGAAAATTCTCAGGATCAAATTGTAAGTAAATATGGAGTACGGGGTATTCCCACAAAATTCATCATCGATCCGAATGGACATATTCGGTTTAAATCCGTTGGCTATTATGGAAGCGTGAACGGATTGGTCCGGGAAGTCAGTACGATGATTGCACTGGTGAAGAAGAAAAGCTGATGATGGCAAAGAATATGGCGTATGGCGTTTAAAAAGTTATTGAGTGTATTGAGTTATTAAGGTTTGGGATTACGCCATTCACCGTGGGATCACGGTTTTGTAAAATTTGGTGTGAAGCCACCCTTTAAAATATCGATTTTGACAATTGCAGGAAACCATGACTAAAATGATATATTTATATTCCCACGTTTTTCAGATAAGTATCAATAATAAAGAAGGCATCCCAATATCTTTTGTAATGCCTTCTTTCCAATAATAAATCTTAAACAATTTAACTTATTATACTCAACTCTATTAGCTTTTTAATTATTTACCCGTCCAAATATCGCCGTTATATACCACCACAGCCAAGTGACTGACATCCTGAAAAGTCCGGGAAGTCAGTGCTATAATATGGGAATAGCTAAATGAAGCAAAGAACATGGTGCATGGTGTAGAATGAGTTATTAGGTTATTGAGTATATTACGTTATTAAGGGAAGCTACTCATTATACTCATTATACTCAATAACTCAATAATTCAATAACTTCAAATAATAACTATTTTCGACAGGCTGGTTCATCACATGTCTAAAAAAAAATCAAAATTAACCCCGGTATGGTATATCGTGATTCCCGCGGCGGCCATCCAGGTCGGGCAATTTTCTCAGACATTGTTAACAAAATTCTGGTATGGGAGTAATGATCTGCATATAGGCAATGTAAACGTCACTAGCTATATATCGATAATGATCACAGGTATTCTATGTTTATTTGTGGGTTCCTGGTTGAAAAAAAGATCTCATAAGCAATGGCAAATCATCTTAATCATAATCCCGCCCGTTTTATGGTTATTACTTATGACCTCAGCCATCATTCAGTATCGTACCACAACGCTGATTAATGCTGTCACAGTAACTATTTTTCTGTCCGGCCTTTTTCCGCTAATTGCCGTTTTACTGGGATGGTATTTCGTACCTGTCAAAAAGGGGTAAAACGGGCAAAATTAACAAATGTATATCTGTAAGCATCTATTATAACTTGTTTAAAATAGTTTATTTACTGTTGATATTAATATATTGGTATTAATTAACGCTAGTTTTAAATGAGGAATATTTTTGAGCGGAAAACATAGAGATCAATTCCGGTTTGGTTCAGGGAACGATACTTAATTATGAAAAAAAGCTTACAAAACTATATTAATACGTTTTCAGCGGGAAATTGAGAGGCTACTCATGAAAGAGATGCAGGAGATTGTAAAGGCATTTGACATGGCAAGTAAAAATGGGTTAGAAACAGCATTGGCCACTGTTGTTCACGTAGAAGGCTCTTCGTATCGACGTGCCGGCGCACGGATGCTGGTTACGGAAGACGGAACAATTACCGGGGCGATAAGCGGCGGATGCCTGGAAGGGGACGCCTTGCAAAAAGCGCAACATGTAATAGCCAAACGCAAGCCCATGTTGGTCACATACGACACTACAGATGATAATGATCCCGAATTGAGCGTCGGACTAGGCTGCAACGGTATCATCCACATTTTGATCGAACCGATAGATATCGGAAACCCGGAAAACCCAATCCAATTGTTTAAAACATTCCTCAGTACGAGACAAGCCGCCGTGCTGGTTACCTTGTTTTCCGTGAAAGCGAAAACAGCCGAACAACCCGGAACATGTTTTTTTATAAATGAGGAGGGAGATATTAGAGGCGATCTCGCAGAGGAGTCACTTTTTAAAACGTTACTCAGTGATGCTGACAAAGTTCTGATAAACCAAAAATCGATTACCAAAATTTATCGTTCGGAAGATGAACTAACGGGTTTCGTAGAATTATTGAAACCCGCCGTTAACCTAATCGTAGCGGGAGCCGGTAATGATGCCATTCCTCTCATGCAGTTAACGAAAATATTGGGTTGGAAAATGACCATAGTGGACTGCCGGTCACATTATGCTACCGAAGAACGTTTCCCCGGAGTCAGAAAAATAATTGCCACAGATCCGGTGGATGCCCTGTCGCAATTATCACCGGATGAACGTTCGGCCATCATCCTGATGACGCATAATTATAAGTATGATCTCTCCATGTTACGTGAATTGATTCCGTTGCAAATACCTTATATCGGTTTGCTTGGCCCACGAAAAAGAGCGAATAAAATGATGCAAGATCTCCGAAGTGAAGGACTAATCATAACGGAGGAACAGTTGAAGCATATATACGGACCGGTAGGCTTGGATATTGGTGCAGAATCTCCCGATGAAATTGCTTTATCTGTCATTGCTGAAATTAAATCCGTTTTCTCGGGGAAATCCGGAACTCATTTACGGGAGAAGCAGGAACCGATACACGAGCGAGAATCGGAGATCATCGATCATTAGAAGGTACAACGTAATGTTATTGAGTTATAAAGTGTATTAAGTTTGTATGTGCAGCCTGGAAGATTTGATATCTGCAAATTATGAAATAAGCGAAATGATAATAAAGCTACTTTAGCGTTCAAATTATAACTTAATAGCTACAGTCTGGTGTCCATCGTTCACCGTCTTATGTATAAAATGTAATGGAATCGCAATAATTCAGAGCTTTGAAATAATACATTCAAAAAAACAATGGCCGGATTAATAATTTTAGCAGCGGGTTCTTCAACCCGGATGGGGAAGCCGAAACAATTGTTGCAGTATAAAGGGGAGAGCCTGATCCACCGGTCGGTCCGTGTGGGACTGGAAGCAAATTGTGATCCGGTGATAGTCGTATTGGGTGCACATTCCGAGGAGGTAAAACCAGAGATTGATACCACGAAGGTGCACATCGTTGAAAATATTGCTTGGGAAGAGGGAATAGGTTCGTCTATCCGGTATGGCATGTCGAAAGTATTGAAATTAGAACCGGAAATAGAAGAAGTGATCTTTATGCTCATTGATCAGCCAATGGTCAAAGCGGACCTGCTGAAGACACTGATGCAGGAACGAAAGGAAAAAGGCAAAGGCATTATAGCCTGTGCCTATGAAGAAACCATTGGCGTACCGGCTCTTTTTTATAAAACATTTTTCCCGAAGTTGCTGGCTTTAAAAGGGGATGAGGGGGCAAAAAAGTTACTGTACCGGCACAGAGATGAGGTAGTAGCGGTATCGTTTCCGGCCGGGGCCGTTGATATTGATACCTTATCGGACTATAAATCGCTTACCACCTAAATTGTCCTTGCGAGGAGTGAACGCGGCGAATGCCGAGAGATCGACGCGGCAATCTCCTACTGTTGATAAGACCTGTTGATGTGATTACGGAAGGAGATCGCGTCGTTGAAGACTCCTCGCGATGACGCCAAAGGGTGCTCTCTCAAGCAAAAAAAGTAATGGTGTCATTGCGAACGGAGACTTCCGATGAATATCGGGAGCGTAGTGCGGCAATCTCCTACCGTTGATATTGCCTGTTAATGTGTTTATGGAAGGAGATCTCCCCGAA
>DATFMH010000213.1:0-13580 GCA_035267045.1 Balneolales bacterium | reverse complement strand
CGGGGGCATAGTGGGAGTTATCGGGCCAAACGGAGCTGGTAAAACGACCTTATTTAAAATGATTACCGGAGAAGAGAAATCTGATTCGGGCCAATTTACCATTGGAGAAACCGTCAAGCTTGGTTATGTAGATCAAAACCGTCCTTTAAATCCTGAAAACTCAATTTGGGAAGAAATATCAGGAGGATCAGATCTCATAACATTAGGGAATAAAGAAGTTAATTCCCGTGCTTATGTTGCCCGTTTTAACTTCAGTGGAAGTGATCAACAAAAGAAAGTAACAGAATTATCGGGTGGCGAACGGAACCGCGTACATCTTGCTAAAATGTTAAAGGAAAGTTCAAACCTTCTCCTGCTCGATGAACCGACAAACGATCTGGATGTAAATACCCTGCGAGCACTGGAGGAAGCTATATTACAATATGCCGGTTGTGCTGTCATAATCTCCCACGATCGATGGTTTCTTGATCGAATTGCTACACATATACTTGCATTTGAGGGTAATAGCCAGGTTTACTGGTTCGAGGGTAATTTTCAGGAATATGAATCGAATCGTAAGGAACGACTGGGTATTGATGAAGATCAACCGCACCGTTTACAATATAAAAAGCTTACAAGGGACTAATAAGATATTACTTGGTTTACTGTGTACTGATAATTTAAAAGACCCGTTCCATTTATAAGGAAACGGGTCTTTTTCTCTCCCCCCTCAACATATGCTATACAATCAAAATGGAAGAACTACACTTTTAGTGTATTCATTCTCCGCCTGATTCGGTTCTCATTTTTTGTCGTGCCTCTTTAAGCATTTCCGGAGTCGATTTAAATGATTTTTTCATACGATCCGGTATACTCGGTTCCAATTCAGCTTTTATCAAAACGACCAGTTCTCGTTGTTTATACTGCTTTGATGTATAACCGAATAAATAGCGTAATCCAAAGAACCACGGCGGTAAATCTTTCAAAAATGGGATACCTTTGCGAAGATTAAGGGTTTCAGTGTTATATAATCCGGCGATAACCGTAGACTCTCCACTCAACATGGTTATATCTGACTCTGCTGTCTGTTTATTGACAATAGTGCTTATAGGGTCAGGTTGTGCGGTAGAACGTTCTGCATGTATTTGCATGTAAATGAAGGTAGTATCATTTTGTTTGATAATGTGTGGGGTTACAGTAAGAATTGTACCAACACTGAAAAATCGATCAATGACATTACCGGCAAAATCACGTTGTTTGATCGAAAAATCCTGGCCAACCTGTATATGCCCTTCCTGCCCGTCCAATACCTTAATTGAAGGTTTTGCAAGAACTTCACCCAGGTTACTGGCTTCAAACGTATTAAATAAGGCATTAACTTCGACCCCTGTATGCCCTAATTCCGGGATGTTTATACTGCCACCAAATAGTTGCTGTGATACATTTTGTGCCGCTTTTTGATTAATATCGATATTAACTATACCGTTGTGCAGGGTCTGCCAGTCAATACCCAGTTCCCGTAATACTTCTTTGTTACCTTCAAAAAAAGTAGCTGAAATAATTACTCCCCGGGTCTTTGTAGTTGCAAGTGGGGGTTCCTCTTTTTTACTTTCAGCTACCAGATTTTCAGGAGTTTTAGTGATTTCATAATAATCAGGATGTTCAACTATCTGAAGATTATTCAATTTAGCTATGTATTTTAATGCTTCTTTCCAATACATCGATGGTAAACTAACTCCTAAAGGTCCGGTAGCATCTGAATGATTATAAATAAACTTATGTGCAAATTTTTGTGCAAAAGTATTCAGAATATCTACTGCCTGTGTAAATGTCATATTCTTACTCAGAGTTATAATTTCGTCAGGATTGGTATATTCTCTGACAGGCTGATCCGTATTGTCTTGTGCGAATACCCTCGTTACAAATATCCCCATTACCCCCTGAATAAGAATAATCAATAAAAATAAACGAATATTATATAGTCTACGACTTTTCATTATTGAACCTCCAACGTGATTTTATCGATTATTCCACCCTTATTTAAATAAAAGGTAGCCGTTTTATTTTCCATATCTATTGATTGAATGGACCCCAAATAAACTTCATCTCCAACTTTTAAGCTTTTAATTTTACCATTTTGATCTACCAGGTAAGCAACATCTTTACTAACACTTATTAACCTGCTATCATCGATGTTTGGTAAATTTTTTGTATTTGGTTCTATAGAGTGGAGCAAAGGATAAAATGGATTAAAAGTGTCCTCACTATAATTTTTATTAAACGTTAGTGAAGTATTATTAAATTTTAAATCTCTATTGTAATAGCTATTCAATTCGAAGGTAAAATGGACTTTATTATCCCCTCCGTTTGTCACCGGCTCAATGATAAGTTTATCAACTTTGTTTATCGGCCGGCTGTTTTCTATGGAATTCAATAAATTATATAAATATCCATAATAACCTTTGCCATTGATTCCAACTCTGATAACCCCATAATTATCATGGATAGTTGAATCCATAAGTGTAAAATTTATTTCTGTATAAGCTTTATCCGTACTGGTACTGCTCAAAAAACCATAAACGTCGTCAGCATCTAACGGTGGTGGCAGTATCTTATTAAAATTATTAAGCTTTTTATCTGCTTTTTTATACTCTTTATAGGTATGATCGTATTTATTTGCGATAGCCTGATAATTGACCAGTATCTTATTTTCAACCATCAAATCATCTTGCAATTTATTTATACTTGTTATTTGCGTTAAGTATAAATAACCCCATCCAACTACGTTAATAGCAACCATGACTACTAACAATATTATAGAATTTCGTATGGCATATGACATTTTACATTTCCCCCATGCTTAGATTTAACCTCTCTTACCCAACTGATGATACTTCAATCAATTATTTTGCTTTTGTAGCTATCTCTTTTATTGTTGATACATCCGATTTATTACTATTTTTTGTTCTTATATAAATAGTAAACTTGTATGCTATTGTTTTTCTTATTTTTGATACGGAAACTTTTTGTAGTTCCGAATTTTTAAATACATTTGCGATATGTGGTATACGATCCCTGTACAGACTGAACCCCTGAAGAATGATACCAGATTTAACAGATCTCATATTGGTTATCCAACAACTATTAATATTTTTGAAGCCATTGTTCAGTAAGGTTAGAATTTTACTCCAGTCGCCCGAGCCCAAGCTAAGATCAGAAATCTCGTTCAATCTATTATTTATCTCATCCAATTTTTCCGAAAATTGATTCGATTTAAAAACAATCGGACTTAGATCGCTAACCAATGCTTTTGTTCTGGAAAGTTCGGTTCGCAGATTATTGATAGCACCCTTATGTATTTGATACCTGTTATTTAAAATCACCGGACTCATAGCTATTAACAACAATAACAATAGACCATGCCATCTAAGTTTTAATACTTTTTGTCGTTCTTTAACATGTTTGGGCAAGAAGGAATAATCCTTAAAATAATTCGATGTATATCCTGCTGCAGCCCATGCCATTCCTATGGCAGTTGTAAATGGTGCTATTGCCTCTTTCATATTTGAATCAATTTCAAATTTCTTCTCATCAAATATGAAATCATCAATTTTTATATCCGGGAAATTTTCTCTTAAATACGTAACAGCACGATCTCCAAGCACATTATTTACAAGAATCAATCGATCAATATTAGGAATCTCTCCAGTATCAATTTGCCATAGAATTTTACTAAATATGGTGTTCATGATTTGTGGTGAATTGCTACCTTTATTAATAACAGGTGGTATCGCCCAGATATCATTACCACGAAGAAATACCAATCGCATTGATCTGCTTCCCATGATTATAATCCCGGTCATCTCCAATTCTTTTAACTCGTAATTAGTCTTGACCAGCCCAACCATGGCCGATTCTTCAGGTAATATTTCATTAATAAAAACTTTACCCGAATAATAAGCCTGTCCCTGATCTATTAAATCTAACATAGTTAGTTTGGAATCCGTAGATGCTATGACCAAAGCACCATCTTTACGCTTTTCATATCGATATAAATGATCGGAATCTTCAGCACCATATACCGATTCAAGACTTGTATTAATTGCTTTCTCTAATTCTTTCTTTTTCAGGTTTTGATAATTTTGATCACGCATTATTTGAAAAAGGGTGGAACCAGCCGGTATATTTGCTCCCAGCACTACTTTTTTTCTGTTTATATTTGACAAAAGATTATAAACAAGTGTCTCATTATTTTGTATTTCCGTCATTTCCGGATCATTGGTCAAAGTCAATAAATCGGTCTCTTTAATGACTTCTTTACCATTTTTATAACTTTTTTTGCCTGAGCCATTTTCTTCAAAACCAAATATTGAGTCCGATCTTTTTTCTTCTGAATTAGATTCATTCTTATATATACTTTCAGAATCAACTAATGTGACTCGATCCAGTTGAAGTAATTTCAGTTTTTTGTGTTCTTTTTTTATTTTAGCGACTCTAATTACTTCTCCGTCCAGAGCCAACCCAACAAATACATTATTTTTCAAAACAGCACCCCTTTACTTTTTATTGAACATAACTTAAAAGATCCTGCAAACGCTTTTTATTATTAGCGTGATTCATAGCTTCTTCTCTGGATATCTTCCCTTCTTCATACAATCTTTTCAAATCTTGTTCCAATGTATGCATACCCGTACTACTACCTTCCATCAACATTTGGTAGATTTCTCCAATATTATTATTGCGTATTGCTGCTTTTACTGATGTTGTTGTTAACAACACTTCTTTAGCCAATACCCTTTTTCCATCCAGGCTTTGTACTAATTTCTGACTTATTACACAGGTAAGTACATCGGCCAGGCGATTTCGAACCCGATTTTGTTCAGCCACCGGTACCTCGCCAAGTATCCTTTCTATACTCTCAATAGCTGAGGAAGTATGTAGTGTGCTAAAAGTTTTGTGACCTGAATCCGTAATCTCCAAGGCCGTCATTATTGTCTCCGGATCACGTAATTCACCAATCATTATGATATCGGGATCCTGACGAAGTGACTGCACCGCCCCCTCTTTAAATGAAGGAACATCACGACCAACTTCACGATGCCTGATTATGGATCGAATTGGTGTGTGTATTAATTCCACGGGTGATGCGATAATAACAATATGAGAATCGACAGTACGGTTATTGGCATCTATAATAGTATCAAGTGTTGAAGATTTACCGGAACCTGTAATGCCGGTAACCAGGCTCATTCCATACTTATAATACTTTAGACTCAATGCCCTGGCTACTTCGTTGTGCAAACGTAAATCTTTAAATGGTCGAATAATATTATCTATGCGTCGCATATTTAATGCAAGGTGTGAGAGATCGAAATACATATCAGCACGAAAGCGCTGGGCATTTTCCGAAAATTCGTTAATCGTATACGAGAAATCCAGATTCCTGTTTTTTAATAGAATCGCTCTCTGCTGTGGCATCAATAAATTATGGAGAAGAAAATTCGTTTCCATTAATTGATAATGATCACCATTTATAACCGGTTCTTTCACACCATATATTCGATACCAGATTTTTCCATGGCAGCCTGGGCCCCCTAAATCAATGTCAGATGCTTCCAGATTTGCCATTTCCAGCAAATAACTATCAAGAATCTCGCGCAATCGTATTCTGACATCTTCTTTTTCATTCTCAATGATTTGACCAATTCCTTGATGCAATTCTAATCCGCTGATAGTTTTTGGTAACTTTGCTATCATTGGTTCGATCAAATCGTGTACACTTAATATCTCAGATTGAATAGACATAACTCTCCTTGTGTATCTATTTATCCCCTATTGTAAATCATACTCATTAACCCAATGTTGTAATCAGAACAATTGTTCTGCCGGCTCTATCAGTCTTTATTCGTACACCTTCATAATTTTAAATACAGCACCCGGTTTTAATATTCGATCGGCTGCTAATCTTGCATATCCCACACTTTTGCTGTTATAATTAATGTCGACAGTTCCGGTTATATTTATATCGATATAATGATCCGGATTATCTGATCCTACCAGTACAGCTCCATCAATAAGTGGAGTACCGGCGCCCCCAAATTTCCAACCGTCTTCAAATATTACTAACCCGTGAAAAATAAAATTACCATTGATATCCAGGGCACCGCTCAAATCAAGATCCCCACTTGATCTAACGATCATTATACCATAACCTTCAGATAAACCACCAGCAAGTTTAACATAACTATCAATAAAAAAAACACCTGGATTTTTTTCTGAACCTAGTGTCCCTTTATAATTACCACTTGGTATAAATTTTGTTAAGGGATTATCGGCCAGTTCATTGATTAAATCAGTATATGTTGTGAAATCCAAATCGTTTACATCAATGCTGGGGGTTCCACCGGTCCCATATATATTATCCTTATTTTTATCTGCTAATACAACGTCCCTGGATGTTTCATCAGGCACAATCATACCCGGTAATGCATTTGTTGAATCATCAGGATTATCGTTATCATATCCATTAATTGCGTATGTTCCGTTACCCGTATAACTAAAATTGTTATTATAAATACCAAAAGCAGCCATAATATTAGGAATAGACGATTTTTGATATTGTTTTAACCATGCAATCACTTTTGTATTTTGGCCATCCAGTGATGCTTGTGATGTCAGTTTCAATGTGTCTGTATTCACATCTTCTATCAAAACACTTGCTATGCCTTTATCGAGCGTTACCTGCCATGGACTCGAATTGTTCCGAAAAGCCGGATCCGCTTCTAACTTTGCAATTGTGATATCAATAGCCGCATTTGCCAGATTCCGTGCTTGTAATTCATTGGCATAAAATGCGCTCCTTTGTATGGTTTGCAGTTGCTTTTTTTGAATATTCATCTCCAGTAAACCAAAAACAATAATCATCCCCGTACAAATTATTAATAATGACCTTCCCATTTATATTCCCCCCTTTTTCACACAATTTATTATATTATTGAATATTCCATGGTTGAAAAACCTTCTGCCAGGCCGTCTCATTATACTTACCATCAATCGGTTCCGCTCCCTGACAAACAACTTCCACCTTAATCTTTTTTGCATTTAATGTATTTAAAACAACATTATTAGCATTATCTAATAGTGTTATATCAAATTTCACAACAACCATATTAATATCTGTAGTTACCCCATCAACAATTCGTGTTAACATAAAATCATTGGGATTAACTGATTCAGGAACTGATTGTGTCGGATTGAATTTCCAGGTAACCAAGTTAACAGTGCCATCATTTCCCAAATCACTTTTAAAAGTAATTTCATTCTTATTTGCACTGACGATGGCCGCGCCAGTAACCCCATAACCCATTTTTCGAAAATCATAACTGACCACTTCTGCAACATTATTGATATTTTCTTTTATTATCTGGTCGATTGTTACATCCGATGAATTTAGTACCACTCTGGAATTCGTTGAGAATACTGCCAATAACAAAATCGCACCAATGGCAAAACTCATAATTGTTGAAATATTCATTCCTTATCCCCTATCACTGTTGATTTTCCATTTCTTCATTTTGAATAAAATGTCTTGATAAACGTAAACTTGACGGTATCCTGCATACTATTACTAAACACACTCACTGTCATCCTTTTATGCGTAGTTTGTGTGGCAGAATGTTGATCCAGAGAAGTATCATTAACATAATCCACTTTTACACTTGACGTATAAATTTCATGTTCTGTTGTATCGATTCGTGAATAATTGTTATAATCATCAAAATCATTAAATGTCTTACTATTCTCCCCGGTTTCAGGGGCCAATGGTATTGAAAAATCAATAGGTATATCCTGAGGTGACTTCCCCCCTGTTTCCGATTCATCAAAAGCCTTGAGTCGGGCACTGTCAATAATATTTTGGGCTAGGGCTATAGCAGTATAATCTAACTCGGATTGTACCTGCAAACGTCCGCTTGTTCCCATGAAACTATTCACGTTAATCAGAAGAATGGAAAATATGACTATTGCTCCCATTAATGTTATTAATTCTGATTTGTCGAACATATCTTTACTCCTCAGTAATCTATTCGTTTATCTTGGTAACTATCATCAATCGTCTACTGTTACGGTAGCCACTTCCTTAAGTGTTGTGATCCCTTCTTTAATTCTTTCTCTACCCGAAGCTCTTAATGTAAGCATACCATCTTTTATAGCCTGTTCCCGCAGTCGCTCTTCATCAATTTCATTACCTGAATCCAGGATCAAATTTTTAATTTCCTTCGTGAAGTAAAGCGCCTCCATGATGGCTAAACGTCCCTTATACCCATGATTACATTTTTTACAACCAACAGCTCTGTAAAAAGTAGTTTTCTCTATCTCCTGATCTGTAAAACCCAGATTTCTGGCCGCTTCCGGGTGTAAATCGGTTACTTCTTCCTTGCAATGATCGCATAAACGCCGCACTAACCTTTGAGCCATCACCAGGTTTACAGCATTGGCAATTAAAAAAGGTTCGACTCCCATTTTATATAACCTTGATATTACACTTGGTGCGTCATTAGTGTGTAACGTAGAAAAGGTCAGGTGTCCGGTATTCGCCAGTTTGATAGCTATTTCTGCAGTTTTAAGATCCCGTATCTCCCCAACCAGGACTATATCCGGATCGTGTCGCAAAATTCCTCTCATCGATTGATCAAAAGACATATGATGGTTGATCTTCAATTGACGAGCGCCATTTATAATGTACTCCACCGGTTCTTCAACTGTCAGTACATTTTTAGTTGAATCTATAACCGTATATAGAGACGCAATTAATGTGGTAGATTTACCACTACCGGTTGGTCCCGTTATAATTACGATCCCTGATGGTTTATTAATTGCCTTGGTGAAATCTTCATATGCTTTTTCCTGTAAACCCAATTCTCTGAGATCAGTAATAACCATCCGATCGTCAAGCACCCTAATCACGACAGATTCGAACTTTCGTTCAAATTCTTTTCCTACGATCGGCATAATTGAAATACGAAATCGTATATTATTGGAATCTATATTTCGCTGAATGAATCCATCCTGCGAGCTGTCTCTCTCGAAACGATCTACATTCTTTGATTTATCCTTTATAACGGCAGCTATAGCTTCCGGTTTAACATTCTTTTGCGTCAGCCATATTTGCAATTTCCCATCCAGACGAAAATAAATATCGGTCGTAGTTAATCCACTTGGTATCACATGAATATCACTAGCGCCTTTATGCACAGCTTCAACCAGCATCCCTTCAACAAGAGAATTCAACAAACTCTGGTTTATCTCTGCATCGATTTCTTCTTCATTAATTTGGTCTTCATTATCATCGATATCGGTATGCGTATATTCAATTTCTTCCAGGATATTGAGATAATCATTCTTTTGATGAAAAATCCTGTCAACCAGCTCTTCAAATAGTTCTAATCGACAATAAGCTATTTCTAATTGTTTGAATGGAAGCCTGGAAGCCAAATCAGGAATTTCAGGATCTGTAGGATCGGCCGCTGCAAGAACGATCATATTTTTATTTGCGGAAAAAGGAATAACATTCAGATTAAGCAGTTTATGAATAAGATCCTTAGGTAACTGTTCAATTATGTTCTCTATATTTTCAATGATATCATCAGTTATACTACCATCGCTAATGTCAATTTCCCGAAATGCAAAAACATCCGATATAGCCTGCATTACAAGATGATGATCCAGACCTAAATCTTTGTGCAATATTTGCCCTAGTCTTCTCGGCGACCTGTCATGATCCTCCATTTGGATTTTCATAACCTGCTCGAGTTGATTACCATTGATAATCCCCCGGCTTTTCAATATTTCCCCAATATGTCGCCTGGTATCAACTTTTGACATACCTAAATTCCTTTTAACAATATTTATGTACCCATTATATGAGGTTGAATGATTGCTGTTTCAGAAGAAATAATGGTTATTACTGTTAGAACAACCAGAATGAATAGATTTACAAAAAGATTGATGATCTCAATAGTCGATTCCATCTTGTATGTAGTCTGGACTTCATAATAATCGGCCAGTTGCTTCGCATTATCTCTTAGTGCACCTGATTCAGCACCCAATCTGAAACGGGATAAAGCCGTCCGTGTGAAAACGCCTGAACTTTCTAGCGCTTCAACCAACCCCATTCCTCCTTTTAACATATTCTTTATTGCAAATACTTTGATTTGTTTTTCCATATATGAATTACGGCACGCTTCAGCGGCAATACGTATAACTTCTATGTTCTGGCCGGAACCACTATAGAGTGTATAGAACACACGGGAAAAAATTTCAATACTTGTCTTATGCATCAGATCTCCAATCACGGGTAATCTGATCAATACTTTATCCATCCATAATTTTCCGGATGGAGTACGTACATAAAAAACTAAAAAGGCCATAGGTATGATGGCGCCTAAGACGATAATCATCCAATAATCC
This sequence comes from Balneolales bacterium, assembly GCA_035267045.1. Classification (GTDB taxonomy): domain Bacteria; phylum Bacteroidota; class Rhodothermia; order Balneolales; family DATFMH01; genus DATFMH01. Next base: position 3,134 of record DATFMH010000213.1, on the reverse strand, counting down.
TGAAGAATATAACTAAAATCCAATGTAGCCGAAGTCATTGGCGGTAAAGTAATTTTCATTTTTAAAAACATTCTGGCCATTTTGGGAAAAATGTATCCGACATAAAACAAGACAACACCGATAACAGCCAGGACATTAATAGATGGCATGAATAATGTTCGGCGCAGATTCTTTTTAAAAGTAGCATCTCTTTCAAGAAATTTGGCTGTACTTTCAAAGACCAGTGCCATGTTACCACTGGTTGAGGCTACGCTTAACATATATGCTGCAAATTTTCCAAAAACATCCTGATGCTTACCGTATACCTCCCACCCCTCTTTTCCATCTTTTAAATCTTTTTGAATTTGACGAATGGTCTCTTTCATTCGCTTATTGGCAATATCTTCATATAGAAGATTCAAAATTTCATCATACGTAAGCTGCTGCTTAAGCAAATCTGCTGATAAGCGCATGAAAGTGACAATATCTTTAGTAGGCACCCTGCCCTTGAAATTAATTAATTTCTTTTCAACACGTATTACATTATATCCTAATTTAATGAGAGCCTTTTCGACCTCTACTTTACTGTAGGCTTCTTGTTCACCCGTAATTACTGATTTCCCGGGACGTTGTGCCTTATATATAAATGTCTCTTTGGGGATTAATTGCTTAACAGTGAGCTTTTTGGCTTTACTCAGTCGTTTAATTTTATTACCTGCTTCTCTTTTGTTGGCAGCTTCAAATTCACCCTGTGTAAGACGCCCGTCAGCCGTAACCCCCTGAAACCTGAATTGTGACATAATAATACCCAATTATGCATTAATGTAATTAATAGAATCTTTAGATTAACCCCATCATTCAAATTTGACGTACCCTAAATATTGAATGAAATATCTGTGAGAGGCACATGAAGAATCCCCCCTACCATTCTTCACGTGCACGAATCTCACATAACTTACAAGTTCACCTCAACCATATTATGGTAACCGATAATTATAGTTACGGAGCGGGAGTTGTTGTTGTATTTATAGATGATTTTGTCCAAAGCACTGAATTCTTTAATACTTTAACTTCCAGATATCTTGTAGTAGTATTAAAAGTTGCTTCCGTTGTTATAGATCCATCCACACCTATTACCGGCAAGGTACTATTATAATCAGATTCACTCGAAGGATATGCACGAACCAGAAAATTATCTTTAGTTGGGGTAGTAATCTGATAGGTACCATTATTGTTTATAGCATAATCACCAGTCTCATTTACTGCATTAGAAGCAAAATTTATATTAGAAAAGGTGATATTTGTGAAATCATTACCGCCGCCGGCTAACATTGTTGGTTTAATATACCAACCCTGTGCTGCGGTGGCGATAGATAACATATCCTGCCTAACGGCGTCACGATTAGCATTTTCAGCCGAAGAACCAAATACATTAATAGCCACAACTGTAGCTACACCTACAAGAATAGTGACCAATATTACGAGTAACAATTGCTGTTGACCCATGACAAACCTCCATTATATTTGTTTTTTTGTTAGAATAGTATTTAGAATTTATTTCTAAATTTTTACCCCAGATAACAATGACTATATTATACTATTATTATTTTATGTATACATATTATCATATATTATTATCACTAAATATATTTTATTAATATCATATTTTATAATCAATTATATTATACATTTCTAATTAATTATGATTATTTGATATATTATATATGTATAATATTATTTTATATCTGTTCATTATATATCTTAGTACACATTAAATATTTTATAAATAAGATTTTAGTACATTAGTTAATTACAATATTCATTTGATATTTTTAATGTTATCTATTTATATATGCCAGAAGGCTTTGCAAATCCAGGGATATAGGGCCATATCATAACCTGGACAACTTCAAAACCGTATCATATTAGCCATATCAGTGATTTCGAAGTAATGTAAATGCGGTTATTGGGCAAATGAGCAGTTTTACATAGCCTTTTGCTAATAATTATTTTTACTCTTGAGGTATTGGGTAATTATTTGTACAAGAACCTTTTTATTGACAAAAAAAGGGCTTGTCATTTCTGACAAGCCCTTTTTAATTTATTTAAAGCTTACATTATCCTATCAATATTCGATCATAATACATTTATAGACGGTTTTGCAAAGCCTTCTTCTAATTTCCACCCTGCATCTTTTCTCTCTCTGATTTTAACAATTCTCTTGATGTTTTTTTCTCCTGTGTCATTCTGGTCTTCAAACCAGGATCAATGGTTGCCTTTAGAATGATTACTAACTCTTTTTGAGAATATTGCTTCGAAGTGTAACCGAATAAATATCGTAGTCCGAAAAACCATGGTGGCAAATCCTTTAAAATCGGTATGCCTTTTCGAACTTTATCCGTCTCAGTACTATATAAACCGGCAATAACAGTGGATTCTCCACTTAGCAACATAACATCTGAGTCGGCAGACTGCTTATTTACGATAGTACTAACGGGATCAGGTTGCGCAGTGGATCGTTCGGCATGGACTTTCATATAAATAAACGTAGTATCATGTTGTGTGATAATATGAGGAGTAACAGTCAAAATGGTACCCGTACTGAAAAATTTGGTAACCACATTACCGGAAAAATCCCGCTGATTTATAGAGAAATCCTGACCAACCTGGATATGCCCCTCTTTATTATTCATAACTTTTATATTAGGCCTCGCTAATATCTGACCCAGGTTATTAGCTTCAAAAGTTTTAAATAACGCGTTTACTTTTATACCGGTGTTCCCTATTTCAATATCCTTTAACGTGCTAACACTGAAAATGTCCTGTGATACATTCTGTGCCCCAATATTACTAATTTGTACGATACCATCCTTAAATGTTGACCAATCAATACCTATTTCACGAAGTACTTTTTTATCACCTTCAAAAAAGGTTGCTGAAATACGCACTTCCCGTGTTTTGGTAGTGACTTCATCACTATTCTGTTCACCTTTTTGAGATTGTGCACTCTTCAGTTTTGTTTTTTGTTGTGGTGTCAACTCAAAATACTTATCGTGCTCAACAAGGGATACATTTTTTATCTTAGCTAAATACTTTAAAGCTGTCCTCCAATTCATAGGCGGCAAACTAACACCGACTGATCCTTTAAGTTTTGT
>DATFMH010000212.1:0-26390 GCA_035267045.1 Balneolales bacterium | reverse complement strand
ATGAATTAAACAAGGAGGTTGATTATGAAGCTTACGAAGTATTCCCCCGTATCACCATCAGAATTTATGGATTTTCCAGCACCAAGATTTAGTGATTTTCTCGATGAATTTTTCAGTGATGCGTTGGCTGCCAAAGGCGATCGTGATACGTTTCTGCCGAATGTGGATATCAGTGAAGATAATCAGAGTTATCACATTGAGGTATCCCTACCGGGTATGAAAAAAGAGGACATTAAAATGGACCTCAAAGATAACACATTGACGATCAGTGGCGAACGGAAATTTGAAAAAGAAAAAAAAGATAAGCAATATCATTTGATGGAGAGTGGCTATGGTAAATTCAGCCGTTCATTCAACTTATCCGAAGAAGTTGATAAAGAAAGCATTGATGCGCGGTTTAAAGATGGCATACTGTATATCGATTTGAAAAAAGCGGAAGAAAAAGTCAGTAAAGAAATTAAGATTAAGTAAGTCCGTTTTTTAATAATAGTCAGTGCCTGGCAGAGGGAATGCAGATGATGTATTCCCTCTTTTTTGTGTGTAAAAATCTGAATGTATGTCAAAAGTAACGGCTAAATCACGAAGGTACTGACAAAAAGCATCTCTTCTGCCAATATAGAAATCAAATTATGACCATAATTCATCCACCCTGTAAATAGTACATAAACAGAAAGTTAAAATGTCATTCCTAATGTATTGGTACGGGGTTTGTATATACATAAAATAAATTTTTGAAAAATTAATTAACAAAATAACAGGAGTTACAGATATGAAAATTGTAAGATTCTCACCCGTTTCACCGGTCGATATGTTTGATACGCCCGACAGTTCAAAACATTTCAGTGATGTTTTGGATGAATTTTTTAATGAAGCGTTGTTATTAGGTAATAAAGCTAACGGAACGGTTTTTAATCCGAAATGCAATATCAGTGAAGATGCAAATGGATACCAGGTTGAATTAGCTGTTCCCGGAATAAAGAAGGACGACATTAATATTAGTATCAAAGGAAATACACTTACTGTGAGCGGTGAACGCAGGCGCAGAAAAGAAGAAGATGGTTTCAGGTATCATCGAATTGAAAGTGGCTATGGTGAATTCAATCGTGAATTGACCTTAAGTGATGATATTGACAGAGAAAGTATTCAGGCAAGCTATGAAGATGGCATATTAATTATTGACCTTAAAAAGAGAGAACAAGAATTAAATAAGCAAATAGAAATTAAATGACGGCAATAATAAAAAGTGAAATTATTTAATAAAGTTTAGCTGTCAATTAAAAGGGCTGTGGTGGTTCACAGTCCTTTTTAATTTAAAGTTTTGAATAACGTAAGGGAAAAGAAAAGATTATAAATACAATAAAATATTAGATAGTCAGTTTTTATAACTTGTAAGAAATACATTAAAAAAGGACGTCATCGACTTGAGTAAAATAATGCAACAAGGTTATATGAAATAAAAGGAGCTTACTAATGAATAATCGTTTTCCGAAAATAATTTATGCAGCTGCAAGTATTATATTAGCTGTTCTGGTGTTCCGGTTTTCAACGGCGGATAATGCATCGAAAGCATCGCTGTTTGTTTATCCGGATTCCTATAAAAGGGTGGATAAAAAAGCAAAAGATAAGCCGTTAAATAATTTACAGGATTTAAATAATGCTTTTATAAATATTGCCAAAAGCACAAATCCGACAGTTGTGACGGTGTTTGTTCGAAAAGAGGTGCAAGGCCATGCCATGCCTTTTAATTTTGGTCCATTCCAGTTTTTCGATCAAAATCCTCATCAAAAACAATATGAAAGAGGTATGGGATCCGGAGTGATCGTGAGAAAAAACGGATATATATTAACTAATAATCACGTTGTTAGTCATTCCGATTCCATAGTAGTACGGCTTTTTGGCGGAAAACAGTTACCAGCCAAAGTGGTTGGTACCGACCCAAAAACAGATATTGCTGTAATCAAAATTAATGCCAGCAACTTACCTGTTATGAGGATGGGTAACAGTGACAGTGTACACGTTGGTGAACTGGTAATGGCAGTAGGAAGTCCATTGGACAGGGGCCTGGCTAATACGGTAACGATGGGTATTGTAAGTGCAAAAGGCCGTGATCAACTTCATCTTGCCGATTATGAAGATTACATACAGACAGATGCAGCCATTAATCCGGGTAACTCGGGTGGCGCCCTGGTAAATATGGATGGTGAACTCATTGGTATAAACTCAGCGATTGCAACTCAATCGAGAGGTAATCAGGGTATTGGATTTGCCATTCCTGTTAATATGGCTAAAAATATTATGGAGCAGATTATTAAAACAGGTAAGGTCAGGCGTGGATTTCTCAATGTATATATAAAGAGTATTGATCCAACAATGGCTAAAGCACTGGGATTGAAAGAAGCCAAGGGGGCATTAATAGATCAGGTTAACGGTGATCCGGCAAAAGCAGCAGGACTGGAGCAGGGTGATATCGTTCTAAAGCTGAATGGTAATCCTGTAAAAGATGCCAATGAGTTTAAAAACCAAATTGCCGGTACAGCACCCGGAACAACTATTACTCTCACGGTACTTCGTAATGGAAAAGAAAAAGAGATCAAGGTAAAACTTGGTGATATGAGCAAGGAAAATAGTTCCGGAAGTACAGTGACTAACAATAAACTTGCAAGTTTACTGCACTTTTCGGTAGAACAATTAAGCGATAACATAAGACAACAATTAGGCATAAGTAAAGGTATTAAAGGTGTAGTTGTCAATAATGTTAGTCGGAATAGTGAAGCTTATCAGAAAGGATTACGAAAAGGTGACGTAATCATGGAAGCCGGTTATAACGGTAGACGTTATCCGATCAAAAATGTTAATGAATTTAATAAAGCGATGTCTGGTGTTAAGAAAGGTGATGCTGTTATACTCAAAGTATACGATCCGAATCAAGACGCCGAGTTATTCCTCGCTTTTCAATTGTATTGATAGGAATAAATAACCGGAAATTTAAGATATTAAAGCCTCTGCCGGGTAACGGCAGGGGCTTTATTTATATGCAGATGTAGTAATACATATTGATGAACGAAGTTTTTATGGCAGGTTTTTTGCATTATTAATAAATAAAGGGTTTCTGTTAGTTTGACCTGCATTTATATAGTTATTTGAACATCTTAACATGACATAATGGCGAAACAGAGCTAAATAGTTATTAATATATGGATTATAAAGATTATTATAAGATTCTCGGTGTCAGTAAAACTGCTTCACAAAGCGATATCAAAAAAGCATATCGAAAGCTGGCTGCCAGGTACCATCCGGATGTTAACCCCGATGATAAGGGAGCGGAAAAAAAATTTACGGATGTACAGGAAGCTTATGAGGTATTGAGCGATCCGGAGAAACGGAAATGGTACGATAAAGTGGGTGCAAACTGGAAGCAATATCAACAAGCCGGCGGCCGGCCGGAAGATTTCAACTGGGCGCAATATGCGCAGCAGGGCAGACCCGGAGGACAGGGTACTCAATATGAGTTTCATGGTGATATTGGCGATATTTTTGGCGGCGGTTTTTCTGATTTTTTCGAGAATATTTTCGGTGGTATGGCAGGAGCCCGGGGCAGAACGCGTCAGCAACGACGTTCACCATTTGAGACACGCTTTCGTCAACAAGCACGGCCGGGACGTGATATTGAAGCTGAACTCGAGATAAATCTTGATGAAGCGTACCGGGGAAGTACCCGCAGATTTGAGCTAAATGGCCAAAAGGTGCGCGTTAAAATTCCACGAGGCATAAAAGATGGCCAGCGTCTCAAATTAAAAGGAAAGGGCTATGCCGGATCCGGTGGCGGAGCAAGTGGAGATCTTTACCTTAAAGTTTCAATTCGTCCGCATTCCAAATTCGATCGTAACGGTGATGATTTATATACGGATGTTTCTGTAGATCTTTACACTATGTTATTGGGAGGCAAAATAGTAGTTCCCACTATGGGTGGATCTATAAAACTATCAATCCCTGAAGGGACACAAAATGATAAATTGATGCGTTTAAAAGGACAGGGAATGCCGAAATTCAAGTCTGATGAGGACTTTGGTGATTTATATGTCCGGTTAAAAGTTAAACTGCCATCAAAACTCACCAGTGAAGAGAAAGAGGTATTTGAGCGTTTATCACAGAAAAGTTCCGTAGAAACTTAATAAATTCAAGAGAGCGTCATGAAACTGAGAATCATACGCACCATCGAGAGAACGCCTGTTGAGGATAAAAGATATTCAATTGAAGAAGTATCCCGTTTAACCGGTTTGAGCAGAGATCAGATCAATTACTACATCAAAGAAGAATTGGTCGAATACGTAGTTGATGCTGATAATACACTGCATTTTACAATAGTACATATACTGCAATTACAAAGAGTTAATTGGTTGATGCAGCAAATGCAGGTGAATGTTTACGGTGTTGATATGATACTGGAGATGCGTAAAAAAATACATAGCCTGCATCAGGAGCTTAATAATATTCGTGATAAATATGAAGAGCAGCTGTTACAAATCAGAAAAGAATATGAAGAGGAGATACAGCGAATTAATAGAGACAAGTCAACAGATGTCCGTTGATAAAATATTTATTATAAACTGAAGCATTTAATCAGCTGAACGACCTGTCTACCCTGACATTTTTATGATAAAGTTGAGAAATGGCATAAAACAGAAACTAATGTCAGATAAACAAGTTTGAAAAAATAAAATACGTCATATTACCAAAGATGGATCTGTAAATTAGTCAGTCAGGTAAAAATGGTACGATATGTGCTCAAGCATTACATGAAATAAAAAAACAATATAATCGTGTAGAGACCTTATGAATTTTAATAAATTTACCATAAAAGCACAGGAAGCTATTCAGGGTGCACTCGATCTTGCTTCAAATAAAAATCATCAGGCTTTGGAGCCGGTGCATATATTACACGTTATGCTGGCTGATCCCGACAGTATATCCCAAACAATATTAAAAAAGATGGGAGCTCAGATCGGCCGGATAACCGATAAGCTTGACAAAGAAATAAAAAAATTACCTGTAGTTAAAGGCGCATCGGTGTCCGGACAATATTTGTCGAACGATACTAATGCCATATTCGATAATGCACAGAAAATAGCCCAGGAGCTTAGCGATGAGTATATAAGCTCCGAACACATTCTTATCAGTATTACGGAGAGTAAGAATCCCGCCGGCCAGGCTCTTCGTGATGAAGGTATTAATAAAGCAGATATACTTAAAATACTAAAAGATGTCAGGGGCGGACAAAAAGTGGACGATCCAAACGCGGAAAGCAGGTACCAGGCCCTGAAACGATTCGCCCGTGATTTGAATGAACTGGCCGAGAAAAACAAACTCGATCCGGTTATTGGACGTGACCATGAGATACGCCGGGTCATGCAAATTCTATCAAGGCGTACTAAAAATAATCCGGTATTAATCGGTGAGCCCGGTGTGGGTAAAACGGCTATTGCCGAAGGACTTGCTTTGCGTATTGTCAATGGTGATGTACCCGAAGGACTGAAATCAAAACATGTTGTTGCTCTGGATATGGGTGCACTTGTTGCCGGGACAAAGTTTCGCGGTGAGTTTGAGGACCGGTTGAAAGCCGTCGTTAAGGAGGTAATTGATTCCGATGGTGAAATTATTTTATTCATCGATGAGATCCATACGCTCGTGGGAGCCGGAGCTACCGAAGGTTCCATGGATGCTGCCAACATATTGAAACCAAGCCTGGCAAGGGGAGAGTTAAAAGCCATTGGCGCTACCACGTTGTCCGAGTATCGTAAATATATAGAGAAAGACAAGGCCTTGGAACGCCGTTTGCAGACTGTTTACATTGGTGAACCCAGTGTAGAGGATACGATTTCCATCCTCCGTGGTTTAAAAGAGCGATACGAATTGCATCACGGGGTCAGGATAACGGATTCCGCCCTGATAGCAGCCGCTGAACTTTCTAATCGTTATATCACCGATCGGTTCTTACCCGATAAAGCTATTGACCTGATTGATGAAGCAGCTTCAAGATTACGTCTCGAAATAGATTCGATGCCGGAAGAAATTGATAATATTGACCGGCAAATCAGGCAGCTGGAGATCGAACGGCAGGTTCTCAAACGGGAAAATGATAAAGAGAAACTGGAGAATATTTCCAAAGACCTGGCTAACCTTGAAGAGAAGCGGGATAACCTGAAAACCCATTGGAATACCGAAAAAGAATTGATTCAGAGTATTCAGGGAATGAAGCAGGCTATTGAAACCTCTCGTCATGAATCGGAAAAAGCTGAACGGGAGAGCAACTATGAAAAAGTGGCTGAACTACGCTATGGTACTATCAAACAACTGGAAGAAGATCTCAAAAAAGCGAAAGAGAAACTGACGGATGTCCAGAAAGATCGTGCTATCCTCAAAGAAGAGGTTGAGGATGAAGATATTGCTGACATCGTTTCACGTTGGACCGGAATTCCGGTTAAAAAAATGCTTCAGAGTGAACGGAATAAACTGCTTCTCATGGAGGAAGAATTGCATAAACGTGTAATTGGACAAGACCAGGCCATCGAAGCGATCTCTAATGCCGTACGTCGTTCCCGTGCCGGTCTTCAGGATATCAGCCGACCAATTGGTTCATTTATTTTCCTTGGTTCTACCGGAGTTGGTAAAACCGAATTAGCTCGTTCTCTGGCTGCTTATCTTTTCAATGATGAAAATGCCATGGTTCGCATTGATATGAGTGAATATATGGAACGGCACAGTGTAAGCCGGCTTGTGGGTGCACCTCCCGGCTATGTCGGGTACGAAGAAGGCGGACAATTGACGGAAGCCGTGCGAAGACGTCCATACTCCGTTATACTTTTGGATGAAATCGAAAAAGCACATCCGGATGTGTTCAATATCCTGTTGCAAGTACTGGATGATGGCCGCCTTACGGATAATAAGGGAGTAACCGTCGACTTCAAGAATACCATTATTATCATGACCAGCAATATCGGATCTCATATAATTCAGAAGAAGATTGAAGATCTGAAGGGTAAAACAATGAGTGAAGAAACGTACGATGAGCTTCACGAAAAGTTAATAGATATGCTTAAGCAGACCATCCGTCCCGAGTTCCTGAACAGAATTGATGATGTAATCGTATTTCATCCGTTATCCAAAGAACATGTACGTTCCATTGTTGATATACAATTAGAACGGGTCTACAAAATGCTCGCTAAGAATAAAATCACGATACAAATAGATGATACGATAAAAGATTGGCTGGCTTCACGTGGGTATGACCCGGTTTACGGAGCCCGACCATTAAAGAGGTTGATCCAAACGGAAGTCGTCAACAAACTTGCGAAACATATATTAGCAAGGGAAAACGAAGGCCCGGCTGAATTTGTAGCCAGAATTGCCAGGGATGGTACGCATCTTGAATTCGCTGAGGTTTTTGATGATGTAGAAGCGTGGGCAGATTAATACCTAATTCGTTATAAGAAAAAGGTTGTCAATAAAATGATTGGCAACCTTTTTTTTATTTGGTTGATTTTTTTAAAAAATGTAAGTGTAATATTATTAATAAGTATATATACGTAGTGATAAGTGTCCGGGTAATTACTAAAAAAATTGATTAAAAAAATGTAACAATTACGCATGACATCACTCTTTAATACAGAGCGGTTAATAAAAAGGGAGTCTAATGAGGCTCGTGTCGTACCAAACTGTAAGATTTAATAGTGAGAAAAGCCATGAGTGAGAGGATACCAATTAGTAAAGTTGTGGAACATCTTTTTGCCAATATTGATAAAATCAAAACTGTAAATGAATGGTCACAGGTTTCGGGATATTCCAAGACTTACTTCCTGCATAAAACTCAAATCTATTATGGTGCAACTCCCGAAAATTTATTACGTAGTATTCGTTTGATGAAAATTCTTGAAGAATTACATGAAAATCCTCAAAAAATAAGTTACGCGATAGCACGGGATGTAGGGTTAAATGATGATAATAGCCTGTGCTACTTTGTTAAACGATATTTTGGTATAACGCCGCTGAAATTGAAGAAAAAAGTCAGAGATTATTCTAATTACGTAAAGATTATTAATAAAGTTTGTGATGATTACGGAGTAGCATTTAACAGATATGCATTAGACTATGTTACGGTTCACGATAAACGATTAGTTGCTTAGAAAGAATATAAGTTCTTACCTATACCCATACCCAAACCCCAAACACTAAAAGCCGTACCTTCCCCCAGTTGGTGCGGCTTTTTTTTCAGTGACTAGTGATTAGTAAACAGTATCAATTGGACCCTGAAACAGGCGATGCCTCGTTAAGAAAAAAATCGAAAATTTGTGATTTGTCACCTGACAACGCTATATAAAATCCGGCACATTTGTTTACTGTAATAATGCGTTGGGATTCAAAACGTTAAGATCCTCCGTTATATATTCCCGTCCTTTACGGATGAGCTCGTCATCGAGATAAACATCGGCGCCAATGCACACAAGATCCCAGTGGATACTGCTTTTGTTGCCATTCGGGGCTTCATCATAATCCTGGCCAAGTGTTAAATGGTTGGATCCGTATATTTTTTCATCAAAGAGAATGTCGTACATAGGTTTCTCGATAATGGGATTGGTACCGAAACTAAACTCACCAAAACGACGTGCCCCTTCATCCGTATTTAAAATACTTTCAAGGGCATCATTATTGGATGAATCATAATCGACAACAACGCCATTTTCTACAATAAGTTTAACAAATTCAAACGGTTTTCCCTGGTAAACCGAGGAAGTGTACGTTATCTGTCCGTTTACTGAATCCAATTTAGGTGATGAGAATATCTCTCCATCAGGAATATTACGGGTACCGAAACATGGAACCCAATTTTGACCCTCGATTGATAATTCAATATCGGTACCTTCGCCTTTCAAATGAACCATTTTTGCATTACGAAGACGTTTTTCGAGTGGCTCCATAGCTTTTTTTAGCTTTTGGTAATCAAGCAGACATGCCTGGTAATAATAATCCGTAAATTTTTGTGTCGACATTTTGGCATTCATCGCAAAAGCCGGTGAGGGATACCTCATGATGCACCATTTTGTATTTTTAACCCTTTCTTCAAAATGGACCGGTTTCAAGAATCCATCAGCATGTGCCTTGCTGGCTTCTTTACTGACATTGGAATTTTCATAAATATTTTGAGTTGCCCTGATGCCAACATAAGCATCCATCTTTTTCATCAACGGCAGTTGGTCGGACTCAGCGAGGTATTTCCAAAAGTCAAGATTACCGTTTTCAAGAAGAACCCGTTCAATTTCGGAGTCATTAATTTGTACAAAGGGCTTTGCGCCCATCTCGCGGCTGATTGTAACAAGGGCGCGTGCTAAATCAATGCCATTCAATCCGATCAGGTGAACCATAATATTTTCATCTTTCTGAAGATCGACGCTGAATTTCAAAATTTGTTCAGCAAGCTTAAAATCATTGGAATTGTAAATCATAAATATCTGAGTATTATATTAAATCTGATTAATATGGTTGGTGTTGAACCACTATTGAGCTGAAAATTGATCTATATGAATAATTTCATCACATAAATTGAGCTCCTGAGGATCGTTCGTTGCAAGTATTAACAAACGTCTTTCAGTATTCCATTCCTGAACTATGGATTTTATGTAATCATGGCCTTTGAGGTCGAGATTTGTACCGGGTTCATCAAGGAATAAGATATCCGGTTTATAAAGAATTGCGGCTGCCAGTTTAACTCGCTGCTGTTGTCCGGATGACAGGTTACCGAACTGTTCATCCTTTTTAGAATGTAACCCGATTCTATCTAATAAAGATTGTATAATTGAATCGGCATTTTTAATATGGCGTAATTGACAGATGAAATTCAAATTTTCAAAACAGGTCAATTCGGAATAGTGGTTCAGGTAGGGTGCAGCATAACCCATCGATTTTTTTAGATCGGTGGGAGATAGTTTTTGCCCATCTCTATACCATGTAACGCTTCCGAACGTTGGACGTAACAAAAGACTTAAACATTTTAGTAGTGTGGTTTTGCCTGATCCGTTTGGTCCTGCTATACCGGTAATACCGTTACTTATATTAAAAGTAACGTTTGTAAAGATCTTTTTTTGTCCAAAAGTCTTGGATAAATTATTTACCTGAACATTTAACATGACCAAAAGTAAGCAGACGATAGCAAATCACCAATCAAAATAGTTTGTAATGACACTTTTGACAGTATATATTCATCAAAAAACAGGTTATGAATAATATTATTAACGATATCACCTATAAACTTTTACAAAAGTTACCTGAGAATAAGGAATATTTTACTCCTGATGATCTGTTAGAGTATGGTATTCCGGACTTTGTTGTTAAAAGGATAAGCCTGGAACTGCATGATAACCTCAATAATATTCTGTCTATACCGGAGACGGATTGGGCGGATACGCAAACCGAAAAAGTACATCACGCCTGGAATGTATTTCTGGATGAAGTTGTAGAGAATATACGATTACCTCACAGCTATGCTTCCTCGTTTTTTGAAAGTGTTGTTGAAGAAATCATGACCGTTCTCGTTGAACCCAGGTTAAATATACCGGAAGTTGTTTTTGGTGATAAGGCAGTTCTTTCAGGCAAAAAGGTTATAGAACAGAGTAAAAAGATCGTAGTTTATCAACATTTGGGACAAGCTTTGCAGCGATATCTTCATAGGAAAGAACTTGTTGAACTGACAAAAGAACGTTGTACTGATGTTATTGAACAAGTAGATCAAAAATATACAGAGCGATACAGTCCGTTAAATTGGATTCAATTATTTGCACCCTGGTTTACATTGATGGGTGATAAAGTGGAAACGGAACTTTTGCGCCGGTTTTTTGAAGAAAAGGGCATCGGTGAATGGGCTGATAGATTTGATAGGGAAGAAGATTTTATAAATGGTGATAAACTGCTCAAAATTTTATCTGTATCCCCAGAGGATGAAGAACCACAACAAACCGAAAAGGTGGATTCCAAGGAATTAAACCGGGAGCCGAATACCGAAAAAAAGCTTAATAAGCAGGAAAGGCCGAATAACTCTATTAAAAACGGGGAGCAAGTAGAGAAAGAAACCGATAATATTCAGCTAAAATCAAATGGAAAAGATGAACAAACAGGGGACGAGGAAGTCCCCATTTGGAGGCGATTCGTTCTTGATGAGACTGATGAGGAAACGTTGGCAAATAAAATCTCAAATCAATCACCATCGTCAGAGGTGGACGATGAAGAGGATGAGGACGAAGAGGAGGAGCCATCCGAATCCCCAACCCTGGCTGATATTTTAGCTGAAAAGGCAAGCAGTGAATATGATGCGGCGGATGAAGAAGATTCGGATGAGCCTGTCATTGACTTATATGAGGATGATACTGCTGAAAAGAGCAAAAATTTTGAAGAATTATACTACTATATTAAAGATCAGAAAGATTATTTTATTAATAATTTATTTGGCGGAGAGGAAAATGCATTCCTTCAAGCTATTGAAGATATCGCGAAATATTCAAACTGGAGTGATGCAAGCCGTTATATTTCCAAAGAAATATTCCGTAGAAATATGATTGATATATATTCTGAAGTTGCTATTGATTTTACAGACAGGCTTCAATCATATTTTTTAGAAAATTAAAAATCGGATAATAATTATTCAGGTATGCCATACAATAAAAATGAAAAACTGGAAGAATTAAGAGAAAAGTCGAAACTTGGGGGTGGGAAAAACCGGATTGAGCGTCAACATGATTCCGGAAAGTTAACAGCCCGTGAACGTATAGATCTTTTGTTGGATAAAGGAAGTTTTGAAGAAATAGGTGCTTTCGTTGAACATCGTGCTACCGACTTCGGTCTGGACAAGAAAAAATTTCTCGGTGATGGTGTTGTAACCGGGTTTGGTAAAATTGATGGCCGCCCCGTCTATGTTTTCAGCCAGGATTTTACTGTTTTTGGTGGTTCATTGTCGGAGACACACGCCGAGAAAATTGTCAAAATCATGGATTTGGCTGTTAAAAATGGCATACCCATTATTGGCCTGAATGATTCCGGAGGCGCCCGCATACAGGAAGGGGTATCATCGCTTGGTGGTTATGCAGAAGTATTCTGGCGTAATTCCATGGCATCCGGAGTCATCCCACAAATATCAGCCGTGATGGGCCCATGTGCCGGCGGTGCCGTATATAGTCCTGCCATAACTGATTTTACATTTATGGTGAAAGGTACAAGTTTCATGTTTGTCACAGGTCCAAATGTTGTCAAGACAGTGACACATGAGGAAGTAACTTCCGAAGAACTCGGCGGGGCAATGGCTCACAGCTCAAAATCGGGTGTTTGTCATTTTGCAAGTGAAAACGATCCGCACTGTTTAAATGAGATACGACACCTAATGTCATATCTTCCGCAAAATTGCGAAGAGAAGCCACCGGTTTCAACTCCAAAAGATCCTGATGCATCAAAAGTAAAAGCGTTGGATACGTTAGTGCCTGATAACCCCAATAAACCATATGACATGCATGATGTCATCGAAGGGATCGTGGATCAGGATTCATTCATGGAAGTTCATGAACATTATGCAGATAATATCATAGTTGGATTTGCGCGTCTGAACGGTAACAGTTTTGGTGTTGTGGCTAATCAGCCTTTGTCATTAGCCGGTTGTCTGGACATCGACGCCTCACTGAAAGGAGCGCGTTTTGTACGTTTTTGTGATGCTTTTAATATTCCGTTACTCGTATTTGAAGACGTACCCGGATTCCTGCCCGGTACAGATCAGGAATGGGGTGGCATCATTAAACATGGTGCCAAGTTATTGTATGCATTTTGTGAAGCGACAGTGCCCAAAATGACGGTTATTACACGTAAAGCTTACGGCGGAGCATATGATGTGATGAATTCAAAACATATCCGTGCTGATTACAACATTGCCTGGCCAACTGCAGAAATTGCCGTAATGGGTGTGAAAGGTGCCGTTGAAATTATATTCAAAAAAGAGATTGCCAAAGCGGAGGATAAGGAAGCCAAACAAGGCGAATTGGAAGAATATTATGATAAGTTATTCGCCAATCCTTACCGGGCGGCGGCCAGGGGATATATCGATGACATCGCATACCCGTCTGAAACAAGAACGAAGTTGATTAAAGCCTTTGAACTTATAAAGAACAAAGTAGATGAAGTGCCCCGTAAGAAACATGATAATTTACCTATATAATCAATAGTATATATAAACGTTATGAATAGGCGTTAGCATAAGCTTACGCCTATTTTTGTCTTAATTATCTGCTCATGGATCTATTTGAAAAAAAAGATAATAATAAAAAGAAATCCGGCCAGTCAATTCATGAACCGCTGGCAACCCGTATGCGTCCGAGATCGTTGGAGGAATTTGTAGGGCAGGATCACATCCTTGGAGAGAATAAATTGCTCAGACGTATGATTACGAATGGGATTATAGGATCGGTGATATTTTATGGGCCGCCCAGTTCCGGTAAAACGACGTTGGCCTTTGTTATTTCACAAGAAGTGAATGCTGTGTTTATAACTTTAAACGCCGTTTTGGATGGGGTTAAGGATCTAAAGAAAGTAGTTGAAAAAGCCCGTGATCTCCGTAAAATGAATGGGAAAAAGACGATCCTGTTTGTTGATGAGATTCATCGCTGGAATAAAGCACAACAGGATGCTTTACTTCCTCATCTTGAATCAGGTTTACTAATACTGATAGGCGCTACGACAGAAAATCCATTTTACTCATTGGTCGGTCCATTACTCTCCCGTTGTCAGTTATTCGAGTTATATCCGTTTAACAGTGATCAAATAGGTATCATGATCGATCAGGCATTAAATGATCAGGAGCGGGGCTTGGGCAAATATAATGTCAGAATCGATGAAGATGCACAAAATTTTTTATCGGAATATGCCGGTGGAGATATCAGGAATGCTTTAAATGCACTTGAACTGGCAGTGGCAACGAGTAAAGAGGACAAAAACGGTGATCGCCACATTACACTGGATTTGGCCAGTGAGTGTTTCCAGAAACGAACGATTAAATATGATCGCAATGGAGATGAGCATTATCATTATGCCTCAGCTTTTATAAAATCAATGAGAGGCTCCGACCCCGATGCTGCGTTATATTGGTTATCGGCCATGCTGGAGTCGGGTGAAGACCCGAACTTTATATTTCGCAGAATGTTAATTTTCGCTTCGGAAGATATCGGAATGGCTGATTCTTCTGTGCTGACATTGGTTAATTCAGCTCATGAAGCTTTTACAAAATGCGGGATGCCGGAAGGTTGGTATTTCTTATCACACGCGTGCATCTATTGTGCGTTGGCTCCAAAAAGTAACAGTACGTCCGCTGTTTTTTCTGTGTCAGGTGAAATAAGAAAACATGGTATCGGTAAAGTGCCGGCACATCTAAAAGATAAAACAGCAAATAAGCTGGAAGCAAGATATTTAGATAAAGATAATGCCTCGGAAGATTATAAATATCCGCACAGTTTTCCCAAACACTGGATTGAGCAACAATACCTTCCTGATAAACTTAAAGACAAAAAATGGTATGAAGCAGGAAAGGAAGGGTATGAAGCACGTTATTATCAACGGTTGCAAAGCATCAAGAAGGGCGATTGATTAGAGGAAAAGTTACGCTTCAACCATTTTCATATGTGCTTCATACTTCCAATCCAGCTGGAGATTGTAACAGGTTAAAGTATGGTTCATGTGGGTTTTGTTACAATCAATATGCTAAGTGCTTATAATTTTTTTATATAGTGATACCAAATAATAAGAAGATATTCTTTGTGTACGGGTTCACTTGTACGGCTCCATGAACAGGCAAACTGAAATCATCGGTTATTTTCACTTGTTGCGTGTTACTGATACCAAGTAATACAACGCCGGGACTCGTCAACCCGTAATAATCCGATTTAAATGGTATGACACCCATCGTAAGTTCTGCCGTCAAAATTGGATAGGACGCCTGTAAATACATGGAATTTTGTTTATCTCCACCGGCAAAATTAATATTTGCGGATAATCCAATAGGAAAATTCCTGGGACCGGTATATCCAACATTGGCTTCAAATACGTGTGCGTTTGCATAATCAAAATACTTGCCCGGGGTTGAAGATGGGAAAAAGTAATCGGTAATTCCGAGGCTTAAACTACCGGTTTTGATGGGAACCGCATAAGATACATATGCATCTGTTTCGGTATATGCTGGTTTCCCTATAGTAGCGAATGCTCCCCATACACCAATTTCCAGGTTTGAATTGTCATAAGTAAAGGAAGGTTGCAATGAGGGAGCATGACCAAAATCAAAACCTCTCCATACATATTGATTATAAACGTCAATTGAAGTATTAAATGAATGCTGAGCCCGGGCTGTACCATAGGTGATCAAGAACCCGGTAAAAAGCAGGAGGATGCTGAACCATTTTTTGAAATATGTATTATTCTTATCCATAATAATTCCTTATAAGTAAGTTTGATATGCGTGAAATTTTTGAAAGCGGTAGTTACGTTATCCCATAACCATCCCCGTTCAAGGGGAATGGCCATAGGATTATCGCATCAGGATTACAGTTTTACGCTATTTCTGGAGAAGGGAGTACTTCATCCTGAATCGATAGAGGTTCGTCGTAACCTTTCACACCCATTTCAGGTATATCAAGACCTTCAAGTTCTGCGGCTTCACTTACCCGGAGACCGATTACTTTATCACAAACTTTAAAGAATCCGTACATGAATGCGAATACAAATACAAAACATACAATACCACCGATGAGCTCGGCAAAAAACTGTCCCGGATTGCCATAGAATAGTCCGGTTACAGGACCGGAAACACCATTCCAGCCACTACCGTAAGAACCATCGGCAAATAATCCGAGTGCAAGGATCCCCCACAGGCCATTGACACCGTGAACGGCGATGGCACCTACGGGATCATCGATCATTAGCTTTTGATCAATATAAAATACAGCGACTACTACCAGGACACCGGATATGGCACCAATAATCACAGCGGATTCAGCATTTACGAAAGCACATGGTGCTGTTATAGCGACCAGCCCCGCTAACATACCGTTAGCCATCATACTCGGATCCGGCTTTTTAAATTTATACCACATGTATAACGTCGCAAAAAGAGCACCGCTTGCACTGGCAAGCATGGTATTGGTAGCTACAACAGCGATTCTAAGGTCTGTTCCTGCCAATGTTGACCCGGGATTGAAACCAAACCATCCAAAGGCCAAAATAAAGGTACCGATGATTGCCATAGGAATGTTATGGCCTGGTATCGCGTTCACAGATCCGTCTTTATTATATTTTCCGAGTCTGGGGCCAAGAACCATGGCGCCTGCAAGAGCGGCAACTCCTCCTACCATGTGAACTACAGACGATCCTGCAAAGTCCACAACCCCATGTCCTAAGCCGAAATTGGTACCAAGTGTTGATAACCAGCCGCCACCCCATACCCAGTTACCGTAAATCGGGTAAACGATCATAGAGATAAATAATCCGTAAACGGCAAATGAACTGAATTTCCATCGCTCGGCCATGGCGCCGGTTGGTATCGTTGCTGTTGTATCCATGAATACCATTTGGAAAAGAAACAGAGCAAAGATACCAACATCATAAACGGAGTTGTTCAGGAAGAAACCTTTTGCACCGAATAAGCCGAAACCTTTACCAAATAAGTGGAGTGTTATTTCATGCGTCAGGCCGGGAGTGCCTCCTAATGCCGATATAGAGCCAACGCCCCCGAACATGATGGCGAAGCCACATATCCAGAAACCCATGATACCGAGGACATATATGAAAAAGTTCATGCTCATTGTGTGTGCTACGTGTTTAGCCCTGGTAAAACCCGCTTCAACCATGGCAAAACCCGCTTGCATGAACATGACAAGAAAGCCGGCTATGAGTGTCCAAACTAAATTTATGGATATAGAATTATGTCCGACGGCTTCCCCCAGTTCCTGTATCGTGGGTTGACCCGCTTTTGCTGCCGGTACATCCTGAATGGTTCCGGTATGGGCACCGGATGGATCTTCTTTACTCTGTCCGTATGATGGTGGTGAGACAGCAGTGATCAGTAATACAAGAATCAAAATCACTGCAGAAAAATAAGAGAGTGTAAATTTCCTGTTTATATTAGCTTCCATAGTGTTAATCCTTAATTGAGAGAGACAAGGTTTTATTAAATTAAGTTGCGAGGTTTGAATGGGAGGTTAAATCGTTTATTATAGGGCTCCGGAACCACGATCACCGTTACGGATACGGTATGCGTCGTCGACATCATAAATGAATATTTTACCGTCACCCACTTCTCCGGTCGATGCCGTTTTCATGAGGCAGTCAACAAGTTCGTCGATTCTGTCATCAGGGACAACGATATTCAACATCATTCGTGGGATAAAACCGATATTTAATTCTGTTCCACGGTATCTTTGTGTGATCCCATGTTCCAATCCGTAACCTTTAACATCCATAAAGGTCATGAATCCTATTCCTATCTCTTCGAGATCTTTGTGAACATGCTCAAATTTTGAAGTTCTTATTATTGCTTCCACTTTTTTCATAAATCAAGCTGATTATAGTTGATTGGATTCCTTGTTATTGACAACTGACTGGGAAATTTCCCATTTATAAGAGGAGCAACACTAATTCCGATGATTAACACGAATAACCAGATGTTGATTGATTATTCAACAGATACTCACTGTCACTCTTCTCCATTACCTGTTAAAAATTCAGGCAAACGTTTATCAAAACTTTACTAAGTAACAAATTGTCGCATTTCTACCGTAAATATTAATGTTTATAAATTAATATTCAAAAATATATTTAGTATAAGTAATCACTATCATTAATTTGTTAAGTATAAATGTCTAAAAAGCGCTTTTTGTTAGGAAAGATTTTTAGGGAACGGTGTGCGTATCTTTTACCTTTATTTCATATCATGTAGTTCGAAGTAAAAAATGTTTTTAAACGTCTTATGATTAAAATTAAAATTATCAGTGCTACAGACCGGCCTGGGTCTAATGCATTGAAGGTTTCCAGGTATATAGCACCGAAGTATGAAGAGTTAGGTGCGGATGTTTCAATAGTTAGTTTGATGGATTTTCCTGTTAAAGATGTAATCGGTGGCAGATATGGACAGAAAATTGAAAGTGTTGATGCTTTTAATGATCAAATACTGAGTGCTGATGCTATAGTTGTGGTACTTCCCGAGTATAATGGGTCATATCCCGGAATCTTAAAGCTTTTTATTGATTACCTGCCATATCCAAAAGGGTTAGAAAAAAAGCCGGTTTGTATCGTTGGGGAGTCGTCCGGCACATTCGGGGCTCTTAGGGCGGTAGAACAGTTACAGGCTGTTTTGGGATATAGAAATGCGTATATCTTTCCCGAACGAGTATTTATTTCAAGGGTAAAACAGAATTTTGACCCTGAAAATGGAATAAAGGATGAGTTCACTCAAAGCTTATTAATCGATCAAATACGTAATTTTTACAGCTTTGCCACGAGTGTTAAAGAAAACGAATTTACAGACAGCGGTTTGTACGGTTAACTATAATAACCCGTCGGACGGTTGGAGCCGTCAGACGGATTAGAAATAATTACCGGCCATTTTATTAATTAAGCTTAAGCATATAACCCACACCGTGTAAGGTAACAAGGTATTGTGGATCGTCCGGTTTCAATTCTATTTTAGAACGTAGTTTGGAGATATGTACATCAACAGTACGGGTATTGGTGCTGTATTCGTAACGCCATACATTTTCCAACAGATCATCTCTTGAGACAGGCTCATTAGCGTGTGATACCAGGTATCGTATTAATTCCACTTCACGGGTCGTCAATTCAGTTTCCTCATCAGGGCGAAAAACGGTTGATTCGTTTAACTCTATACGTACCGGTCCAAGTGTAACGACATCAATAGGTCCCGTTTTAGAATAGGAGTTAGCGCGTCGAAGGCGAGCCTGTATACGAGCCAGTAATTCTTTCACACCGAAGGGTTTAACCATGTAATCATCGGCCCCGATATTTAAACCCGTGACACGATCAATTTCCTGGTCACGAGCGGTGAGCATAATAATCGGAAATGTATATTTCTCTTCCCGTATTCGTTTACAAACCTCATAGCCACTCATACCGGGAAGCATAATGTCGAGTATTAATAAATCAGGTGTTAAATCTTTAATAAAATTTAAGGCATCTTGTCCCTTTTCTTTTACGTGTACTATATAACCTTCATTTTCAAGGGTATCACGTAGAGTAAAGATCAAACTGGGTTCATCTTCAACAATGAGAATATTTTTATCCTTGAACGACATAATTCGTATTACCTTCGTTTGTGAGCGTCTGCATGGTTTTCTTTTGAATATTTTCCATCTTTCTAATTTCACTTTGTGTTAGCACCGGAAAGTGTAATAAAAATTTTGAACCTTTGCGATACTGGCTTTTCAATATAATATCTCCACCATTTAATTCAATGAGACTTTTAACAATAGATAGCCCCAACCCGTGACCTTTTGTATGAGCAGTTAAGGTATCCTCAACTCTGAAAAACTTGTCAAATATATGTTTTTGAGCTTTATAAGGGATGCCTAAGCCGTGATCCTCAACTTCAACAGTCACTTCATATTTGTCATCGCTGACATGAATCCCGATGAATTTTTCTTCCGGGCTATATTTTACGGCATTTTCAATAAGATTGTCCATGATCGTTTGAAAACTATCAGGATCAATTTTTATGGGAGATATCTTTTCATCAGTCTCGAACTTAATAGTGAAGCCTTCATTTTCCAGATAAGGACGATGTTCAGCCAGATAATCCTTAAGTAATTCATCCACCTGCTGCCGGGTTTGTTTCAGATTCATACGTCCTGCATCGGTCTTGGCTACGTCTAACAGTTTTTCGATCATATTACGTAATCGTACAGATTCATCGTAAATATGCTTTCCATACGATTTAAGCCTGTCCGGATCTTTAACACGTCCATCAGCAAGATTTTCACCGGCGGCCTGCATGACAGCTAACGGTGTTTTCAGTTCGTGAGTAACATTCGCAAGAAAACCGGTCTGTCGTAAGGATAACTCCCTCTCTTTCTGGGCCGTTATGTTGATGAATACCAAACTACCTAACAGCAGTAATACCGCAGCACCTAAAGCGGTAAGATTTCGTTCAAATTGAGCACGGGAAGCATTAACAGTTGGTAGTTCATCGAAGGCCGCTTTTAGGTTCCAGTTATCTAACAAGCCCGGGAAACTATCGTTTATATGTACTTTTTTTTGATTGAAAGAGACACTCGGGTTGTTTGTAGCCAGATCTTTATTTTTAACCCAATCATGAACCCATACGGTGATGCCATTCGGGTTGTTTTCCCCAAACGTTTTAACCAACATCGGTTGTAAATACCCATGTATGAGAAAATCATTATTAATAATAAGGCATATATACCCCATTATTCTATGATTTTTCGGACTTATCAGGGTAATGGTCATACTCCTGTTCGTATCAAAAAGAGTTTTGGTTGGCCACTGATAATCTTTGGCAAGTACCTTCATGCGTGTTCGTGCCAGTTCAATACCATCATGAACCATTTCCGGATATTGACGAACAGGATTTAAACGATCGGTAACAGGATCAAATTTATAGAATTTGGGCTTCACTTTTGTGGAATTTTCCGGAAGAGAAAAATATACATCACTAAAGAGGGAATCTTTTGAAGCTTTGTCCAAAACCTGAATAAATGAAGGCGGAAATTGGCGATGCTGTATGGCCTGGTTTAATTGATTCGTGTCGATCTTCCAGATACTTTTAGAAACGATCAGAAACCGGTTTCGTACATCTGATGCGAATTCAGATATCTGGTTTTTTTTGTTTTCCACGGATGTGGTAATGGATGTCTGATTCAACCTGTAAAGTGAATAAACATTCATACCCGTTAATCCAATAATGGCCAGTAGGCCTATGGAAAACAAGACTTTCCGGAATGAAGAATATTTTTTCATAATTTAAGTCCCTGCGACTGTAAAAGAGACAAAGAATGAAGTGTTACCCACCGTGTTAGCGTTAGAAATAATTTCAATAGCTACTTCATCGTAAAGAAGGTAAGCTATAAAAACAGATAATGCCATTTTTTGACAAGAAATCAATCAATTTACTTGTATAACTATTTTATACTTGTAAATCAATAAATAGCTTTTGCCAATCTCAAAAAGGGGAAAGTTTACATGTCGGAGATAGTCTTTTCCGTTTCTGCGGTTCCACTATAATTAAGGTTGGTTGAAAGCCAGCGTTCAACTTCAGAAACACTCATTCCTTTACGTCTTTGGTAGTCGAGTACCTGGTCTTTTCCGATTTTACCTACAGTATAATATTCGGATTCGGGATGTGAGAAATATAACCCGCTGACACTGGATGCCGGGTACATGGCAAAGCTCTCAGTTAGTTTTATCCCTGTTTTTTTCTCCACCTCCAGTAAATCGAAAAGTGTACGCTTTTCGGTATGATCCGGATTGGCAGGATAACCGGGTGCAGGTCTGATACCAGTGTAATTTTCTTTAATAAGATCTTTATTATCCAGGTTTTCATCCCTGCTGTAACCCCAATACTGCTTACGTACTTTCTTATGCATCATTTCCGCTAAAGCTTCCGCCAATCGATCTGCCAGTGATTTAATCAGTATTTTATTGTAATCGTCGTGTTGTTTTTCAAAATTCTCAATAATTTTTTCAATCCCAATGCCTGCGGTCACGGCAAAACCTCCGATGTAATCAGCCTTACCGGTTTCTTTGGGAGCGATATAATCCGACAGCGACTTATTTGGTTGACCTCTGCGTTTTTGGGATTGTTGGCGAAGCATATGAAATTCGGCAACGACCTGATCCCGTTTTTCATCGGCATATACTTCAATAGAGTCACCCACCGAATTAGCAGGAAATAAACCTATTACTGCATTAGCTTTCAACCATTTTTCAGCGATGATTTTATCGAGCATTTGGTTGGCATCATCATACAGTTTTTTTGCCTCGGTCCCGACTTCCTTATCATCAAAAATGGCCGGGTATTTACCTTTCAACTGCCAGGCAATGAAAAATGGATTCCAGTCGATATAATTACGAACTTCCGCTAAATCGATCTCATTAAATACGGTTATTCCCGGTTTATTTGGCGTAGTTATAACCGTATTTTCCCAGTCGATGGGCGTTTTATTCTCCCGGGCCTGTTCGATGGATAAATATTTCTTCCTGGATTTACGTTTGCTCTGCCGCTCCCGCAATTCCTCATATTCTTCTTTGATCTTGTTGATAAACTTTCCCCGGGATTCTTCATTGATCAGTTTGCTGACATAGGTAACACTTCGGGAAGCATCTAACACATGAATAACAGGACCTGAATAATGGGGGGAAATTTTCACCGCAGTATGAATGCGGGAAGTGGTGGCACCACCTATCAATAATGGTATTTCAAATTCTTCGCGTTCCATTTCTTTAGCCACGTGTTCCATTTCATCCAGGGAAGGAGTAATCAGTCCGCTTACACCAATAGCATCAACATTTTGCTTGCGGGCTTCTTCTAATATTTTCTCAGCGGGAACCATAACGCCGAGGTCAATCACTTCGTAATTATTACATGATAAAACGACCCCCACTATATTTTTCCCGATATCGTGTACATCGCCTTTAACGGTAGCCAGCAGTATTTTGGCATTAGGACTTGTGTCATCCCTCTCTTTTTTCTCTTCTTCAATGTAAGGGAATAGATAGGCTACCGATTTTTTCATAACCCGGGCTGATTTGACGACCTGCGGCAGAAACATCTTCCCGGAACCGAATAAATCTCCGACTATATTCATCCCGTCCATCAACGGTCCCTCGATAACTTCGAGAGGATACTCATATTTTTGCCGGGCTTCTTCCGTATCTTCTATAATAAATTCAACGATACCTTTAACGAGTGAATGACGCAATCGTTCTTCGACTGAACCTTCCCGCCATTTGTCGATTTTTTTCTCTTTCGTCTTATCGTCCTTTATATGTTCTGCAAAATCGACTAACCGTTCTGTGGCATCGGAACGACGGTTGAAAATGACGTCTTCCACGTGTTCGAGTAAGTCCCCGGGAATTTCTTCATAGACCTCAAGTTGTCCGGCATTGACAATGCCCATATCCATCCCCGCCTTTATGGCGTGATAGAGAAAGGAAGAGTGCATCGCTTCGCGTACCGGATTATTACCCCGAAATGAAAATGATATATTACTTACACCACCACTAACTTTAGCCAGTGGCAGGTTCTCTTTTATCCACTTTGTTGTTTTAATATAGTCGACGGCGTAATTGTTATGTTCTTCAATACCGGTTCCAATCGTCAGGATATTGGGATCCATAATGATATCCTGCGGTGGAAAACCGACTTTTTCGGTCAATAATTTGTAACTGCGTTCACAGACCTGACACCGGCGTTCGTAGGTATCAGCCTGACCATTTTCATCGAACGCCATAACCACAACTGCGGCTCCGTAATTTTTTATTATGCGGGCTTGTTTAAGGAAAGCTTCTTCACCTTCTTTAAGACTGATTGAATTTACAATACATTTACCCTGTAGGCATTTTAGCCCGTTTTCTATGACCGACCATTTAGATGAATCGATCATGATCGGTACTCTCGAGATATCAGGTTCGGATACAATTAATTTCAGGAAGGTTTTCATGACTTCCTCGGAATCAAGCATTCCTTCATCGACATTCACATCAATGATCTGTGCGCCGTTTTCTACTTGTTGGAGGGCTACGGATAATGCTTCTTCATATTCTTCATTTTTTATTAACCGGGCGAATTTACGTGATCCGGCAACATTTGTTCGTTCACCGATATTTACAAAATTTGCATCCGGCCGGACCACGAGTGGTTCCAATCCGCTTAGACGCAGGTAAGGTTCCGCTGTAGGGATTTTACGTGGTTTGCATTCAGCTGCGGCTTTAGCAAAAGAACGAATGTGATCAGGAGTTGTTCCGCAACAGCCACCGATAATATTCACAAAACCGTTACTACCATAATCTTTAATAAATTTTGTCATAAATTCAGGCGATTCATCATACTCGCCAAATTCATTCGGCAGCCCGGCATTTGGATAAAGACTTACATTACAAGTAGCGATTCGTGACAATTCCTCGATGTACGGGCGCATCTGTTTGGATCCCAGTGAACAGTTGAGGCCGACACTTAGAAGGTTTTTTGTATGGGAGACCGATATCCAGAACGCTTCGGTTGTTTGTCCGGATAAGGTACGTCCACTTTGATCCACAATTGTGCCGGATATCATAATCGGTAACTCTTTACCGATTTTATCTCCGTATTGTTGTACGGCATATATGGCCGCTTTACAATTCAACGTATCGAAGACCGTCTCGACTAACAAAACGTCCACTCCACCTTCTACAAGTCCCGCTATTTGTTCGGTGTAGGCTTCGACAAGCTGATCGAATGTTATGGCGCGGTAGCCTGGATCATTTACATCCGGAGATATCGATAATGTACGATTCGTGGGACCGATGGATCCGGCAACAAAGCGTGGTTTACCCGGTGTACTTTTAGTAAATTCGTCAGCAATTTCTCTTGCAATGCGGGCTGAAGCCAGATTCAGCTCATACGCCAAATCCTGTAAATCGTAATCAGATTGTGATATGGGATTTGCATTAAACGTATTGGTTTCAATAATATCCGCACCGGCATTAAGAAAATCTCGATGGATTTTCTTAATAATATCAGGTCTCGTCAAAGAAAGGATATCGTTATTTCCGCGTAATTCCTTTGAGTGTTCTTCGAAACGTTTTCCGCGAAAATCGTTCTCTTTAAGCTGGAAATCCTGTATCATGGTACCCATGGCACCGTCTAATACAAGAATCCGTTTTTTCAGTTGATCTTTGATTACCTGAAGAATTTTGGGATTAGTTGTATCCATCAAGAATAATATTTGTGCGTTAAATGATTAATTTTGCATATGTCAGAGCCTGGTCAACCTTTTGACACGCAAAATGTATAATATACGGTAAATCAAGAGGAAATTGAACCATTCATTAAAAAGCCTTCTAATAAATGGGTATGGAGATTGTCAGGTCTTTATTAATAGCAATTTGTATAAACAACAGGTGGTTGGCTTTATTTATTTCAATCAATTAGTAAAAAAAGATTTCATTTATTTGTTGTATTTATATTTTATGATTAAGTACTTCTATGTGAAGAGATTATACTGATTATTGTTTGTTTTAATACAGGAAGGCTTAGCAAGAACCGGATGTTATTCAATATCAAAGCTTAAGCGACCTCGAAACCGCAGCGTCCCAAATGCTTTCGGGATGTAAGGTTTTCGAAATTGCGATAATGTACATATTGGGCAAAAGAACAGTTTTGCAAAGCTTTCTACAGTTTGGGTAATTGGTAATAGTTTTGGGTAGTCGGTAATAGTAAGGTCACATTGATCATACATTTGCTATAATCTTTCAAATAGTAACAAACATTCACTTTATGGCAATAAAGACTTTAACATCATTATAAATTTGCCAAGGGAAAATATAATGATATAAATAAGTTAACTGGGGTTTATCTATATGGGAAGAAGGAATAACGGTATTCTGATTGTGGAAGATAATATGTTATTATCACTCGTTTATGAAAATTATATTAAGCAACTGGGATATCATTCAATTGGTTCGGTTACAACAGGAGAAGAAGCTGTCAGTTTGACTCGTGAAAAAGACCCATCATTAATTATTATGGATATCTTGTTGGATGGCCCGATGGATGGAATTGATGCCATGAATGAAATACGTAAGTTTTCGGAAGTAGCCGTCATTTATATAACCGGCAATTCCGATCAAAAACACGCTATTCGGGCAGAAAAAACACATTATGTTGAATACATGATAAAACCCATAACATATGATGATCTTAGAATTACGATAGAAAAGGTATTTGAAAACGGGAATATCTAAATAATGTGAGGTTCGTTAAAGCTTATAATCTATCTGCTTAATAAAAGTAGCTGTTACATTAGATTATTCTATGACCACCAACAACTGACAACCGACAATCGACAAATGCCCTGATATTCATTAAACATTATTTATTCTGAAAAACCGAATAATCAACGTGAGTTCGGTATCGGAATCATGCTTTATGCATCAAAACAGCTCTGTGTCGTCGATGGTCACTCGTCCGTCGTCAAGATATGTTATATTTTCACAGGTCGTATTCTCAATGTAATTATTACAACTCTGCGATTCTTATCCAAACCTCACGTTAATTTAGTAATAATAAGAACACGAATTACATAGGTGTTTTAAGT
>DATFMH010000211.1:0-9033 GCA_035267045.1 Balneolales bacterium | reverse complement strand
TCAATATAAAGAATTTTTATCGATTTCTTGATTATTAATTTTACCTCAGTAAGAAGGCTTTGCGAAATCCGGGATTTAGCAAAACCTTCTGTAATATGTAATTATCTAAGTAGTTGATACAGAAAAATTATAATATACCGTGTGATGGGATAGAAGATATATTCCATACTTTATAAATCATTGTTATCCGGCTGGTAATTAATGGCAAGAAAAAACATCTTATCAATATATGGCGTTTTATTCTCATACATAAAAGCAAGGCTCTTATATTCTTTAAAATCAATTATGAATTAATGATTTCATTTAAGCTCACCATTCCGGATGATCACTCATATTGCCCCGGAGGAGTAAACCTGCCTGTAGCCGGTAATACAATTTTAGGATTGGGTTTCTGAAGAGCCTCCTGTACCATACTGGAATGAATGGCATGACCTATTTTGACGATAGACAGCAGACAATAGAAGTTTTGAGTATTGAATGTGAATTAATCGGAAAACCGGGTTCGTTTTATTACACCAAATAACATTTGTAATTTGCTGATTATTAGTATTTGGTAGCTAGTTGCAGTCCGACTAAACACTAAAACATCATCAATCACGAAAAGATTTGGGGACTTTAGTTACATTTTAACTAGAATCGATATCACATTAATTATATTCAACATGAATGGTATATGTTCCCTTATAGTCCCCATTATGTACAATTGTATTCATAGGTTTACCACCCAGCCAAACGTATAGCTTTCCATCCTTATTACCGAATTGAGCCTGACCTCCAAAGGGTTTGTTAAATCTTTTGGAACTCTTTTGGTTCGGAATCTTATTAAAGAGAGGCTGAACTGATGAGTATGTTACCTTATTACCTTTTGCATCAGTTAAATTTATTTTTTTTGGGATAGTAAGGAGTACTTGTCCATTCGGTTGCCCGGAAAGACTAATAGAACCGGCATCTTTTTGCATAGGATTTACACTTTTTAATTTGATTCCATTAGAAACCGTAGGCGCTTGTGCTTTTTCTATACTATTGGAACGTATAATAGTTACGGAAACAGTTAAGGTCGCGGTCGTTGAATTTTGAGCAAATATAGGATCCGTTGAAAATACTGCCATTAAAAGTAATAGTACAAATATAATAATATGATTGGAACTCTTGCGCGTCACTCTTGATTACCTAAGTAGTTTTATTATATGATAAATATTTTTATAAGTATTACTACTTAGATAATAACCATTATATTTAGAACATACAAATAGTATTATTTATCGTTTATCAATCTGATATGAATTAATAATGATTATGTACGTATAGTAATGTTTTTATAAATACATAATCATTTGTTCTATATATTTTATTGTATTTATTATACTTATATGTCATTAAATGACCAGTATTATCACTTAATAACGTAATTTTTGGAGGATATAAATTATCTGTAATTTAACCCAATTTTACGTAGGTAGTTTTAACTATTTTTATAACATCTCTCTACGGAATAACTTGGGATTAAACGGAATATGAACATTTAAGGTAGCTTATCTAATATAAGGCGGGGCATATCTATTGTTACCATTCATACCATTTTCACGGTGTTCCCATAAAGCACTATGCACATGGAAGAATCCTGTCAGGCGAGGAATGAAAAGGACCGGGTGACTTCAGTCATGGCTATTAAGCGTTTTAAAGTATCATCACGCAATCATAATCACCAAACGAATCAAACCAACCGGTGTTGCTCTCTCTTGTTACGATTAGTATTCATCACGAATCTTCCGATTTTTTTTAAGCATAAAAACAGTAACATTTCTGAAGATTCGTCTATTATCCAAGTCATTACGAATTTTTTGCGCTTGTTGCCAGGTATAATTTTTCTTCAAAAACAAACGATATTTATGTGATATCTTATCGTTATATATAACAGCAGAAAATCCATATTTGCGCTTAATAACTCTTTTAACATATTGTGCCGCTTTCAGCTTCATTGAATCATAAACGGCTATTTGAACCTTAAATGTAAAATCACTGTTCAACCATTTTATCTGAGGTTGAGATTTAATTACAAGATTTTCAAATCCTTTTTTACTTAATTGTTCTCTTTCATTAAAAGCTGTTTGCCAATTAACTACATCCGGTAAATGAACATTATAAACATGTGAAGTCGTATCGTGTGTAATCTTTATCGTTTGTTTTATATTCGATTGTGCTTTTGCTTTAATCGTTTTAGCATCCTTTTCTTTTTTAAGAGATGCTATATGTAATTGGAATTTTAATTTGCTATTTAATGAAGCGCATTTACGTTCTATGGCATCCGGATAATCCCTTTTTATAATATTCAACATTGAATCTGCTGTACTTCGGTGTTTAAAACAATTAGTGGTAATTCTAAAGAGACTGTCTTGTTTAACAAATCGAACATAAAACTGCGGTGATTCTTTTCTATTTACTTTTTTGAGTGCCTGAATAGCTAAATCAATATTATGAAATGAACCAGCTTGTACCGCATAGGTAGTCGTGTCTGTTTTATTTTCTAACAGAAAATCCAGATGATCAATATTATCACCATTTTTTGTTGATTTTAGTGTAAATGTCCGTTTTTTAGGTTTAGACTCCGACTTCAATATATCCATCTGTTTTTTATCAGGATAAACCTTGTATTTACCCGGAGGCAGGCCAATGTAATAAAAGGTTCCATCTGAAAATGTTGTTATTGTTTTCTTATAATGACCATTTGTTTGTTCAAAATGGACTTTCATACCTGGAACAGACTGCTTCGATCCATCCCGTAAAATACTGACACTGCCATTAACCACGCCGGATACATAAAAAGGTATATCAATCGGAGTAACGATATTTGGATTAGCTATAAAAGAAAATTGAGTTTTTGACGGTACCCATAAAGGATTTTTTACGGTACTACCATCAATAGAGATATTATATCTATAGTATGGTTGTAAATTTACAATATGAATAAGCCCGCTGCCATCTTTTCTTTGTGAGACAGCCTGATCAAAACTAACAGATCCATTATGAATGTTCGGTTCTCCCTTATCCTGTATTCCATTACCATTATAATCTACAAACATACGTACGGCAGCAGAAGCGGAACCCGTTAACCTCCTGTTATTAAAAACGGTATAATTATTATGACTATCGTATCCCACACCCCCTCTGAAATTTTGCGTCATCATATGATTATTGGATGATGATTGATACGAAGTAGTCGAAATCATTGATGGCAGATTAAATATCAAGCGGAATTGAAAGGAATTTTGATTTCTTGTTAAATCTCTAAACCATGATAATTGAAAACGGGCGTATTTAAATACGGTTCTACTATATTCGACAGCAAAATTTGTAACCTTTTGCAAGCTACCGTTATAATTAACAGAGGTACTAATTAGAGAACCTTTAAGGAAAAAAGGTAATCTTCTGGCATTAACCAATGATAAATAAGCATTAGTATTAACATTACTGCCGCCATTAGAATTAGTATTATAGCTTGATGTTAAAGTCACCCGGTTCCAGTTTGCATTCAATCCAATCCCATAACCATAATTATACCTGGAAATAATATGTTGAATATCTCCGCTCAGCCTAATATTAAAAGGATGATTAAAGATATGAAACGGTAGGTACATACTACTATTACCCTGATCATATGATCGTCCATAATTATTAAAGTAATAGTTTGCATCAAAATGAGATGCTTGAAATTGAAAGCTCAATTGAGATGGATAGACCGCATTAAATGTTGCTTTATAT
This sequence comes from Balneolales bacterium, assembly GCA_035267045.1. Classification (GTDB taxonomy): domain Bacteria; phylum Bacteroidota; class Rhodothermia; order Balneolales; family DATFMH01; genus DATFMH01. Next base: position 5,274 of record DATFMH010000211.1, on the reverse strand, counting down.
AAGTTATGGGGGGAAAGTGTTACTGAAGCCAGATAGGGAGTACTTATTCTAAATGATGATATATTATAAAAATTCATATTAGACCCATAATCCAACCCTATTTTATTCGTAAACCAGTTGGTAAAACCTACTGCCAAGTTGGGGGCTAAATAATATGTGGAAGGTTTTTCATAGTATGTTTGTCTGTTTAACGTTAATCCTCCCGCATTCAACGAATAAGATATATCACCCGCAGGTAAAAAAGTATAGGGAATTTGTATCCTCTTGTCCTCTTCTCTAAACTGACCTTGTGGCCCATAATATTTAATCTGAACAGATGATGTGCCAAATTCTAACGGTATAACCATATGATAATGGCCACTTTCCCCCGTCTTAGTATGAGCAACAAGTCTGCCATTTAAAAATAACTCTACGTCATAATTTGGCCTTGTATCACCATCTACAACATATTTACCGAAGTGCAGCCTTTCATGGATAGGTTCGTTTGTTATTCTTATTCCTTCAAATGCCTGTGAATTTAAGCCATTGCTATATAAATCCCCCAAGTATATCTGAGTAACCGGATCACCGTCTTTCGCAACATATTGCCATTGAAGGTTATTAATATTACCTGATAAATGCTGATCAGCATATAATCCACCAACATCTCCAATTAAATTGCCTTTTAGAAACTTTAACCCTCCCGTAAAATCGAAATTATTACTATATGACTTACCATTATAAGTTGAGTTAATATTATAATCGAGCATACCCGTTTTAAATGCATATCTTCTTCTATTAAAAAGTAGTGGGTAATATGTTCGACCTTCATATATATTACTAAGTGTTTGATCTTTCTTTTGTCGCTTCAGCGACGACTCGATTGGTAATGTATTGTCCGAAATTAAAGTTATAGATAAATCTCTCATATTAGGTGTAAAATTCAATCCAAATAGTTTTTTTAATATGGAGATTTTTACATAATAATCTAATTCAGAAGATATAAAGTCCTTACGATCTAATGTATATGACTGATTCCCGATCTTTGCTTCAAGCGAATTAAAGTTGATAAAATATTTTGTCTTGGTTTTTAAAAAGAAACCACTGATTTTATTTTTAGTTTTATCAATCTCATTATTAATCTTAAGCAGATCAAAAACCTGCCCAATAGGAAGGTATATATCTTTCTTAGTATAATAGACCGTAACTACATTATTGACGAGTCCTTTATAATTGAAAGAAAGGAATATCTGGGATGGCTTTTGCTCATTATTTTGCGCATTTAATTGTCTCGTAGACAAAATGATGCAAAGAAGTAGTAATATTTTAATACTTTTAAACAATCAAATATCCAGCCCGTACTGTAGAAAAAAATTTTTAATCGCCCAATACTATTTTAGTTTAAAAGCAATTTTTTTTGTTATTGTTGAAGTTTTTAACATTGGATGATTAGCCAGAACATCTCTTTGAGAATTTAATGTTAATCTGGCTGTATATTTTCCTGCTGAATACTTATTAGTATCAAGCGTAAATTCTTTTGTTATATCAAAATAAACGGCAATGGGTTCATTAAATGTCCTCACCAATTTCCCATTACTATCGTAAATTTGTAGCACAGTATTACCTAAAAAAGGTGCATTACCGTCACGATGTAATTTTGCAAGAAACTGCATATTTCCCTGTTGATCCCTATGTGTCTTTAATGATAATATTTGTACATGTGGATTAGCCTTACCGTTACGGAATAAAATGGATGTTACATGATCTACCGCAAAAACAATATGTGTAACAACACCGTTTTTAGTCGTATCAGGAAAATTTACCTGGGGTTTTGAATTAGTAACCAGGCGCGTCCAATATACTCCATCATGTATATTGGACGGTGGTGAAATTAGCATTCTGATTGTCTGCTTTTGTCCGGGTGGTAATATAAACTTACTGGGATAGCTTTTCAGCCATTTAGCACACGAATACTTTTGAGAGGCGATACTGTCGCTATACTGCATATAAATATTACCCAGTGAATCAGATGTGGGATATCCGAATTTATAACTTATTGTTATCTGTTGAGGATCTTGCGATTTATTGGTTACATAAAATGTTCCAAATCGGTTACTCTTGCTCACAATCACGGTAGTAGGGAAAACGACTATTTGGGCTATAGACGAAGAATAAAAACTCAACATAAATACAATAAGCAATGCTAACCGTCTCGAATAATTCATCAAACTCCTACATTTGCCATTTATAATTAAAGATAATTTTGATAGTATATATTTGTCTCTTAATTATCAACATTTGTTACAGAGAGCGTTATAGTACCCTGATAATGACCTGACCACTGTGATAAGTTTGTCCTCGCCGTTCCACCCAACCAAATATATATGGGCTTTTTATAATGCAATTTAAATTGCATATCTTGCTTAGGATCAAATTTTCTTGCACCATTCGAATTGTTATTATCTGACCACATAGCACTATTACTATTAAAATCAACCGGTATAGAATGTATACCATCCGTCAAAACAGTTGGCAAATGAAATGTTACCGTAATTGACTGCCAACCATAATGATACCCATGATTATCGTTGTTATCGTTATTGTTGTGTCTGTCTGTTATATCTTCAGCAATCTGAAACAAAGCAGCGGACGGCTCATCCGGATAAACGGTTTTAGCATCTCCGGCGACCACTGATCCAAATGACAAATCATTAACCTTGACAACATCAATCGAATTCTGGGCATAACTTATTTTTACAAAACACAATTCAAATATAATCAGAAATAATACACCGAATGAATTAAATAACCATTTTCTCTCTCTGAAATGTGGTTTATACAATAAAATAGATGATAATATTTTATTTGTAGTATAATAGATCTTAACCATATAGTATCTTCTTCAAATGGAGTAATGGGGTATTTCTTTTAAATAATAGTAATAGTAAACATTATTTTTTTTAATATGTAACACTTAATGTAAAAGTACCTGTATAATCCCCTGGTTTAATCTTCCCTACATCTATACTTCCATAAATCCATATATACGCCTCAGCCTCATTATTTTGTGGATTAGCTTTCAAATCAAACCCATCTACAGCTCCTGATGCTTTTTGAAATTGAATGGCAGTTGTAGGATCCCTTTTTTTATTATTATAAGCGGCATTAGCATTAAATGGTATAGTATGGCCTTTACCATCTACCAGGTTTTTAGGTGGGGTTAAATTGCAGTACACTTCACTCCCTTTTCTGCCAACTATTCGGAATAAACCAGCATTTACATCAGTTGGTGAAATATTTACTTTCCCGTTACCTTGTATAATTGTTCCAAAACGCAAATTGCGTTCCTTGTTAACAGTTAATCCACTTACCAATTTTGCCTTAATAGGTATACCGATAGACGCACTTGAATTATTACTCTGTCCATAACAAATAGTAGTGATACTTAAGTTAAAACATAAACAAATTATCACCAGAATATATAAGCGAAATTTTTTTTTGTATGTTTGGAATTTGAATTTCATAATGCAAATTAAGAATTGGCGTATTCAACTTTAGCAGTATAAACTCCAGCATAAGAACCCGGGTTTAGTCCGGAAGTGTCAAAAGACCCTCCAAACCAAATATATAACTCACCATTTGTCGTATTTAACTGAGCACTACCACCATTTGTAGAACTAAAGGTATTGGCTGTGGATTGATTATTTTGCTGATTATAAATAGGTGTTGCCGGTGTAAATGAAACAGTGTGGCCACTTTGATCACTTAATACGACTTTTTCTGGCAATGTTATATCAACAGTTGCACCTGCAGAACCACTAATATCAAACCCTCCGGCTTTAGAATCTGTTGAATTTACCGTGGCAGTCCCTGTATTTATTGTTACTGTTCCGAAATCAAGATTACTGGTTTTAGATACTGTTATTCCCTTGGATATTGTGACAGAAATAGAAGCCTGATCACTACTGGCTGTTTGTGCTAATAGCAAAACAGGGCTGAGAATAAACCAAATAAATATAATAATTCTTTGCTTTTTAATCATTTCTATAAAATTAAATACAGTATAGAAAATTTGATCATTAAATAACAAGGGCTTGAGCGATAATCACACAAGCCCTTGTTATTAACAATATTATAATCAGTTGTTCATAAATTACCCACTTATCAACTTCCTGTATAAGCCACGCTTACATCAATCGTTCCAGAATAAGTCCCTGATGGAGTAGTAGCACCCACATTAACTGATCCACCAACAAACATGTATAAATTGCCAGCAGAACTTAATGATATATTACCGTTTGAATCTGTTGCACCAGTTGGATCATTTGTATTGTTATATACCGGGGCATCGGTATTCATTGTCAAGGTATTACTACCGGAAGTTAATGTAACAGAGGAAGCACCCAATGTGATATTTACATTATTATCAGGTTGACCCGTGATTTGGAATCCGGCGGCATTACTGGTATTTGACGCGATTTTTTGCAAGCCGGCTCCTGCAGCCACTTTGCCAAAATTAATGTCATGTACTTTTGTAATCGATAATCCACTATAAACAGTGATACTTGCATTAGCACTAGTAGAAGCACTTTGTGCATCTTTAGGTGCTGTAACTTTTCCCGTACCAGCAGCCCCATCATTTTCACCACCTTGATTCTCTGTTGCAACCTGAGCGTAACTTAACCCCGCAAAAACGAACATCATTATCATTAAAACAGATAATTTTTTAGCCATCTTTAAACCTCTTCAGTTTGTTAATAAACTCTTTGATATATTATTTTGTATAGAAAGTAGAATAAGCTGTTTAAAGCATATGATTTCCCACATATCTCATTGATATGCAACATGTATTTTAAATAACAGTCAATCTACTAACCCAGCTTTTTTATCTGTCTATAATGTATTAGAAAATTCCAATAAAGAAATCGGCAATTATAACCATTTTTTAGCTCACTACTTATACTTAGAAATTAGATTGCAATGAGTTACAGTTATTATTCAATATACCGGAAGTAGCTGTGAATAGTAGTTTCTGCTATATCTTTAGAGGAGTGAGCTAACGTTAAAAAACATATAATGAGCTTTCAGAATTGCAAAATAAATCCTATATGTTATTAATAATATTATCTATACGATGTGCATCAATCAAGATATGTAACTGTAGCTGTATAGGTTCCTTTATAAACACCTGTCTTTGTACCGTTACTATTTATTTTACCACCGAACCAAATGTATAACCTGCCGTCTCTGTCGTTTAGTGTTGCGTCAACATTCGAGGAGTTATTACTTACCACA
>DATFMH010000210.1:0-21697 GCA_035267045.1 Balneolales bacterium | reverse complement strand
CCTCATATAAGTACGCGGGAAGAACTCAATGAATGGGAGCAAAGGAATATTACCGATGCGTACAGTTGGTTAGACCGTACACGGCGAAAAGATTTTCTTAGTGAAAAATTCATTCGAACGCTTCATGAGAAGATGTTCGGAAAGGTGTGGGCCTGGGCAGGGGAATATCGCCGGACTGATAAAAATATCGGTGTAGATTGGACGCAGATTCCAATACATTTTCGGCAATTGTTAGATGATGGACGGTATTGGATAGATAACGAAACATATCCACCAGATGAAATCGCAACACGCTTTCATCACAGCATTGTACAAATTCACTTGTTCCCGAATGGTAATGGTCGTCACGCACGAGTTATGACGGATGTCCTGCTTGAGAAAGCATTCGATCAAGAACCGTTTAGCTGGGGGTCAGGAAATTTGATTGAAGAAGGGGATGTAAGGGCAACTTACATCCAAGCTCTTAGATCGGCTGATGCACATTATTATCAACCCCTGCTAGAATTTGTGCGGAGTTAGGAGAAATGATTTCTCATACTGAATCATTATTTTTAGTACAATTGACGATATCTATTGCATTTACTACGATCATTATCATTCATGTAAACCAAGCAGGATAAAAGGAATAAATGGCTAAAAAGAAAAGCTGGTTCTTATACCCATATATAGCCATATACCTTTATGAGTTATAGCTAAATTATCAAATTAAAATCAATGCCAGCAAGAGGATATAAGGTTTTAATGAGGCACCCGAGTAATTATATTGTATTCAAAACATATTCTCCAATAACTCCAATTAATTATTGATACTGAGAATATGAATTGGTGGAAACTGCTTGCTGAAGTGATAGCTTCTCGATACGTCCGGAAAGTTTAATATCAATTCTAAATCAAAGAATAGAAGATTTTGTTATCACGTAAATAAGCCATGATTCCTATTGAGTGGATCAATTAGGAGATTATAATAAAGGGCGTAAATAACAAACGTTTAATAAATCGTGCGATGGTGTATACTTATGTAATACTCAGGGAATTATATATAAATATATTGGGTTTATTAGCATGTAAATTATATGGATAATATCTCAAAAATAAAACAGGAAATAGTTTTAAAAAAATTATATTTTGTATTCTTTATAAATTCTGAAATTCATTTGAATTTTATCTATCAAAACGTTCAAATAAATTTATATTATAAACGTTACAAAATAATAAATTACAATAATTTAAAGGGAATGAAGGAGAAGTACTCTTACACATGAATATAATCGATCTACTCGTTTTTATTGCATATATGTTATCAATGCTGGGAATAGGCATTTATTTCATGAATAAAAATGAAGGTGCATCCGACTTTTTTCTTGCTGGAAGAGAAATGGGCAGTGTTCATATTGGTTTGTCAGTTGTGGCCACAGATGTCGGAGGTGGATTTTCAATCGGCCTTGGAGGTCTTGGCTTTGTTATGGGAATATCAGGTTCATGGATGTTATTCACAGGTTTAATTGGTGCATGGATTAGCGCAGTTATCCTCATACCGAGAGTAAAACAAATGTCTACCGACCTGGATTTTTATACATTTCCGGACATATTCGATCATTTCTATAATTCTAAAGTTGCGTTTATTGCAGGTATCATATCTGCCATAGGCTATATAGGGTTTACAAGCTCTCAAGTATTGGCCGGGGCCAAATTAGCATCTGCATCTTTCATCCATCTGGATATTCAGGCTGCGCTTTATATCATGGGTGGTATCATTGTATTGTATACGTTTATGGGTGGTATGAAGGCGGTTATTTATACGGATACCGTTCAATGGATCATTCTGATGACCGGACTGATTTTCGTTGGAATACCGGTTTCTTATTTCGCCCTTGGTGGGTGGAGTGCTATTTCACATGCTGTTCCGGATAAGATGTTTTCACTATCCAATATATCATGGCAACAGATATTGAATTGGGGTATTACCATTATACCAATCTGGTTTGTGGGGATGACGCTTTATCAACGTATTTATGCGAGTCGAACAGAGAAGGAAGCTAAAAAAGCGTGGTATCTGGCGGGATTATTTGAATGGCCCATAATGGCATTTATGGGAGTATTATTAGGTTTATTCGGGAAAGTGGCTGCCATGCAGGGTATGTTTAATTATCTGGGCCATGAAACAGTCGCTTCAATGGATCCGGAATTGGGCTTGCCCATGTTGCTTCGTACCGTATTGCCGGTTGGACTGATGGGGGTAATGATGTCGGCATATTTCTCAGCTATCATGTCAACTGCTGACAGCTGTCTTATTGCAGCTTCAGGTAACGTAACTAGTGATATTTTAAGAAAGATATTTAAATGGGAACACGACGATGACAAATTACTCAGAATTTCCCAGATTGTAACTTTGGTATTAGGTGTTTTAGCCCTTTTATTGGCTTCTTTCATGCATAGTGTATTAAATCTCATGCTGTACTCCTATGCTTTTATGGTTTCGGGATTATTAATACCCATACTTGGAGCCTTATTCTGGGAAGGAAGTACAGCTACAGGAGCGTTGTGGTCTATGATCGTAGGAGGATTCACGACCGTTGTACTTAGTATTCAGAATGCTTTTACCCTGCCATTAGAATTGGATGCCAATATTTTTGGAATTACTGCTTCATTGGTTGTATTTGTTGTGATATCGAAGATCACACAAACGAGAGAATATAAATTACAAAATGCTTAAATTTTTATACTATTAATTAAGAAAATGATTACTTATAAAATATTTGACCATAAATCATTTGCGGAAGCGAATGTAACTAAGGATGACATCGCCGATTTTCTATATATTCATCTTGATGAATTTGGCGACGAGAAAAAAGACATTTTAAAATGTCTGAATTATGCATTAAGTGAGGAGCCCGGACGAGGTGGATTTATTGTTCTGGCAAAAGACGACAACAATATTGTTGGCGCCGTAATCATTAATGTTACAGGTATGGGTGGATATATACCGGAAAATATACTGGTTTATATCGCTGTAAACAGGGAATACAGAGGTAAAGGCATCGGTAAAAAACTGATGGAACTCACTATCGAACATGCGGATGGAGATATTGCCTTACATGTGGAACCCAATAACCCCGCAAAATTTCTATATGAAAAATACGGGTTTACAAACAAATACCTGGAAATGCGTTTTAAACATTAGTTATGGCATACGTCAAATTTTACCGTGATAAACTAAAACATAATTACCGCTTTTTAGATGAACTTTTTAAAAAAAACGGTATTGAATGGGGAGTAACCACCAAACTTTTGTGTGGTTACGAAGAATATCTGAATGAAGTTATTGAACTGGGACCCAAAGAAATACTGGATTCAAGAGTCAGTAATCTTAAGGCTGTAAAAAAAGTTAATTCAGATGTCAGGACCGGTTATATCAAACCACCGCCTAAAGAGTCTATTGATGAGATCATTGAATTTGCGGATGTAAGCTATAACACGGAATTGTCGACTATAAAAATGTTGTCGAAGGAAGCCGTTAAGCAAAAAAAACATCATGATATCATCATTATGATTGAAATGGGGGATCTCCGGGAAGGAGTGATGCGCGAAGAACTCTTGCATTTTTATGAACAGATTTTTGAGCTACCCAATATATCCGTTGTTGGCCTCGGTACAAACCTGAATTGTTTGCATGGCGTAATGCCAAGTAAAGATAAGCTCATTCAATTGTCACTTTATAAGCAATTGATCGAGTTGAAATTTAAGAAGGACATTCCTTTTGTTTCAGGAGGGACAACGGTTACAATACCTTTGTTACTCAAAGGGGAAGTTCCCAGAGGTATCAATCATTTTCGTATTGGTGAAGGATTATTTTTTGGAATCGATCTGTTTACTAATAAAACGATTGAAGGAATGGAATCCGGTGTGCTGGAGTTATACACGCAGATTATTGAGCTAACTGAGAAGCCTATGGTGCCCAGTGGAGAATTGGGTACCAATCCACAAGGTGAAAAATCAGTACTGGACGAAAGCCTTTACGGAAAAACTCATTATCGGGCTATAATTGATATCGGTTATCTGGATATTAATCCCGAATTTCTTATTCCCGTTAATCCTGAAATAAAAATTGTGGATGCCAGTTCTGACATGCTTGTCCTGGATGTCGGTGAGAATGAGCTGAAGTATAAAGTCGGAGATATCATTCGATTTCAATTAAAATACATGGGGGCACTTGGATTGATGAACTCGAATTATATTGAAAAAAGGGTAGAATAATAAGCTACCGAATATTATTACGAGACTTTTCTGAACGTTCTGTTCCCGGATAACGTTTTCCAACCGACGTTATAATTGAAATTTATTGAAAAGAGAAAATCATTTATGGATCGGATCTCTGATATTAAGTCATATTTCTCGAAAAAATCCGGAGAGCTGACTGATCTGCGGCATACTATTCATGAAAATGCAGAAGTTTCAGGTAAAGAGGAGCATACCGCTAAAATTATTCAGGATTATCTAAAGGAACTTAAACCGGATAAAATTCATACCGGAATAGGTGGGAATGGAGTTGCCGCTGAGTTTAACGGTCAATCAGAAGGCCCGACCGTGATGATACGCTGTGAACTGGATGCACTTCCTATAGTTGAAGCTAATGACGATCTCCCGTATAAATCGAAGAACGAGGGCTCATCGCATAAATGTGGCCATGATGGACATATGGCAATATTATGCGGCCTCGGACATCTTCTAAATAAGTTCAAACCGGATAAGGGGCGGGCAATTTTACTCTTCCAGCCGGCGGAAGAAACCGGGGAAGGGGCTCAATGGGTTTTGGATGATAGCAAGTTCCAGGACATAGAACCGGATTATATTTTTGCATTACACAATGTACCCGGATATCCCAAAGGGATGATATTACATCGTCCGGGAATATTTTCTTCAGCTTCCCGTGGCCTGATCGTAAAATATAAAGGAGCCACCACTCATGCTTCTCATCCGGAGAATGGGAAAAACCCGGCTCTTGCAATGGCTCATCTTATTGAAGAGCTGCTGGCATTACCGCAGTTGAAGACACCTTTCTCACAAGCCGCGCTCATAACTATAATCCATGCAAAATTGGGTGAAATTGCATTTGGAACCTCTCCCGGTTATGCTGAAATCATGGCTACGGTCCGTACTCACAAAGATGATATGATGGAAGTTCTGGTGGATAAATCCGAAGATATCTCTAAGAAAAACGGTAGTATTCATGATCTGGATACTACAATAAACTGGACGCAGGTATTTCATGCCACATTCAACGAGGAAAACTCTCATAAGCTGGTAAATAAAATTGCCGATGATTTGAGTTACGATACGAAATTATTACCGGAACCTTTTTCCTGGTCGGAGGACTTCGGCCGCTTTACGGTCGATCATAAAGGAGCTATGTTCGGCCTTGGTTCAGGAGAGAAGCAACCACAATTACATAACGAAACATATGATTTCCCCGATGAAATTATTGAGAACGGATCATTAATGTTTTATGGAATTGTAAACGAAATATTGAATAGAAATTATTTTGAAAAATAAGGTGAATAAATACATAAATGTTTGAACCATCGTACATCGAAATCAGCAAATCAGCATTAGAAAACAATTTACAATATATGAGAAAACGAATTGGCAAAGATGTCGTTTTCTCTTCGGTCATAAAAGGGAATGCTTATGGACATGGTATCGAGCATTTTCTGCCGATAGCTGAAAAATGCGGTGTTAACCACTTTTCCGTTTATAGTGCTCATGAAGCGTTAAGGGCTAATCGTTGTAAGCAGAATGATGATACGCATATCATGATTATGGGTATCATAGACAATGATGAATTGGAATGGGCGATAGAAAAGGAAGTGTCATTTTTTGTATTCGACCCCGGTAGAGTAAAAGCTGCGGTAAAAGCCGCCAAAAAGGTAGGTAAAAAAGCCAGAATACATATTGAACTGGAAACGGGATTTCACAGGACGGGTTTTGAGGATAGGCAGCTCGATGAGTTGGTGGAATTTCTAAAGGGGAATGAGGACAGCCTTGAGATTGAGGGTATTTGTACTCATTATGCCGGAGCGGAGAGCATCAGCAATTATGTAAGAGTTAAAACACAGATAGAGAAGTTCAATGAAAGTATTAAGTGGTTTTCCGACAGGGGTATAAAAGCAAAGTATCATCACACTGCCTGTTCGGCCGCTGTTTTGAACTATCCTGAAACAATTATGGATTTGGTGCGTGTGGGTATTGCGCAATATGGTTATTGGCCCAACCGGGAGACTTATATGCGGAATATGAAATCGCAGATAGAAAACGTGAAAGAACTGAATAATGGTATCAAAGATCCGTTAGACCGCATTATCAGTTGGAAAAGCAAGGTTATGAACATCAAAAATGTGGAGCCCGGTGAATTTGTCGGTTACGGAACTTCTTATTTTACATCTCGTACGGAAAGGCTTGCGGGTGTTCCTGTTGGGTATGCTCACGGTTTCAGCCGCAGCCAAAGTAACGTTGGCACGGTTTTGATACACGGACAAAGAGCCAATGTAGTTGGATATGTGAATATGAATGTGATGATGGTGGATGTAACCGATATTCCCGATGTCAAGAAGGATGATGAAGTAGTAATGATTGGTTATCAGGGAGAAGATTCAATTACCGTTTCTTCCTTTTCCGAAGCCAGTAATCATCTGAATTACGAGTTATTGACGCGTCTGCCCGAGGATATTCCAAGAAGGATTGTGGAATAAGGATGGAAACAGGAGAACGGAAAAAGGAATGCGGCGAATGGAGGGTATAAATTTTTAGACTGAGATTTTCGCGGATATTATAGAAAAATTAATAAGATTTCATATATCATATTCTAATCACAGACCATAATACGCCATCCCGAAGCTTGCCGGGGAAATCTGGTAACGGATGGGGGCCTTATATCGTATGTAATCAAGTGAAGGCTATCTGCCATGATAGATTCCTCCGCTGACGGTCGGAATGACAATGCGGGTAGTAATGGGGTATATGGACCAAATAAATGTACTACACTGCTATATTTCCAGACCAGGGTGGATCACTGCCGACACAGATCGGGCATCCGGAAAAGTTCTGAATATGATTACAACCTTAGCCGTTTTGTAGATGAGTTTATAATAGTACATAGTTTTTACCTTTCAATGATTAAATTGATGAATACCTTATCCAAGCCTCACATTAACTAAAAACTCATCACTAAAACAAGATCTCCCGTCATAAGTTATTTAAGACCCGGCTGCATCATTTCTTCAAAAGAAGTCTGTAACTAAAGAGATTGATTAAGTAAGTGAAATAAAAAAAGCCCCGCCAAACGACGGGGCTTTTTAGTATGCGAGTTAATAACGCGGAGGGTATTAACTATTCCGGTTTACTTATTAACCGGTAGTGGTACAAATAAATCCGATTGTGCTTCTTTAGGTGTATTCGGATTTGAAGATATTTCACTTTGTGGATACATATACCGCTGAGGGAACTTAGATTGACCCGGAGGTGTAGTCAGGTCTGTTACATTGAAATTCACTCTGCGTAAGAAGTTGAATACTTCTATTTGCATCTCAAGTGAGAGATATTGTTCATCCAGAATCTGTTGCATGATAGTGGAATTTGCATATACTCCACCAGCCTGGAAATCTAACAGTGTTAGATCTTTATACGTACCACCATAAACATTTTGGTCGTAAGTACGTGCTTCATTCAACTGATCCAGTGCATTCTGGTCTTGTCCCATGCGCTCGTAAGCTTCCGCCATCAGGAGATGCGTTTCAGAAGCTCTGATGAGTGCAAAAGAAGAGGTAGGTGTGAAAACACCGTCTTTTGTATTCAGTTGCTGGCCCGGGTTACCGTTATTATCAGGCATGTAATAATAAGCCGCACGCAGAGAATCATCCGTTTTGGCATTCTCGCGAGCGGGATCAGTCATCAGTGTGTAAGCCTGATTGTTCGCTGCGTCTACATATCCACTTCGGTCAACGACCATAAATGAATACCACAGGTTCATGTCGCCATTATAAACACCACCGGAATGGGGGATCATGAGATCCTGAGATCCATCCGTGGCTACAACGCCGTTTTGAGCGGCACTGATAACAGCTTGCAGATCGGCAGTTTTATATCCGCCATGTTTGGCAACTTGCATCAGGAAACGTGCTTTTAAAGTATAAGCGGCACGTAACCAACTGGCGATATCGCCCTGGTACGACCAAACATCAACGCCACTTGCCAATGATTTACCAACATTACCTTTCAACTGGTTGATAGCTGCATCCAGAGTAGCTTGTACTTCGGTGTAGACTTTCAGTTGTCCGTCATAATGAGGGGTAAGGGTGTTATCGGGCTGAATGGCTTCAGAATACGGTACATCACCAAATAGGGCGGTTATCGTACCCATGGTCATACCTTCCATAACCTGATCGACTGCCACAAGGTTTTTATTACCAATGTCGCCGGCCTGTTTTTCAGCCAGTTTTAAATTGGTCAAAACGCCTTGATAAGCAAGTGACCACATGTTTGAGAATGCTTGTCCATTGGCTCCCTGGTAGGTTTCATAACCAGCGAATTGTCGGTCAGCACCATTTGTTTGGCGTGACCACATAGTTGCAAGCTGATCAGGAAAACCTTCAAAGAATTCAATAGCTGCCGTCTGTGCACCGATCGAAAGTTTCGGCGCCGTGGCACTGGTAGGTCTGTTCGGGTTGTTATTTATTCCACTGGTAAAGGAATCACAACCGACTAAGCCTACCGCAATGAGTACAGGAAATAATATTTTAAGAAATTTTTTCATGTTATTTCTCCAATTATGAGTTAGTAATTAACTCGGATTGTAAAGATCCAGGATCGCTCGTTAGGGTTGTTGAAATAATCCAAACCCTGACCATTTCCAACACCTGTCAGATTGGTCTCCGGATCGATACCACTGTACTTCGTCCATAGCGCAATGTTGTTGGCGGATACACCTACGTCAATGGAACGTAAACCGGTGGCATTGCGGAATGATTTGCTGCTAAGTGTGTAACTAACAGCAATTTGACGTAGACGTACGTAACTTCCGTTTTCGATGAATTGTTCAGCTGGTCCGGTAAATCCGGATCCGGGTCCGGCCCAGAAGTAAGAACCGTCAACAACAACAGGTCCACCACCGAAATCATGAACGTATCCACGGAAGGAGTAAGTACCATCACTGTTTTGCCTGTAAGATGCTGACTTGGAACCTGCATCGGCAGCAGCCATTTGAGCGACCGTATAGCCTAAATAGTTTTTCAGGTTTTGTGCTTTGCTTGCGGAAATGGTTGACCACCAATTCTGGTTGGCTGCACGTCCAAAGAAAGATAGGGCACCTTTGGTCCCGTTCCATACCTGGAATCCCTGTTTGATATCCAGCTGTGCGCTTACGGATAGATTCTTATATCGGAAGGTATTGGTAATACCGGCACGCCAGTCTGGATTTGGATCGCCCAGTACGCCATTTTGAGCGGCGGTAGTTGGGAAACCCTTACTATCCAGGTTCATGGTACCATCAGATTTGCGGGCCCATTGAGTACCATAAAGAACACCAATAGCTTGTCCTTGAACGGCATCTGAGCTGGGATCCGTAAATCCGGCTAAGAATACATTTTTAACACCGGAAAGGCTGGTAACCGTATTTTGATTATGTGTCCAGTTTACGGCAGTTGTCCAGCTGAATCCTTTGAAACGCAACCATTCGGCACTTGCAGTTAACTCAGTACCAACGTTCTTAATCCTTGCAGCGTTAGCTGTACGGCTGTTGTAACCTGCGGAAGGTGCAACAGATAAAGGAAGAAGAGCTTGCCGTGTCTTCTCAATGTAATGCGTAGCGCTAAGGCTTAAACGATCATTGAAGAATCGTAAGTCAAGACCGGCTTCCATTGAAGTGGTAATCTCAGGTTTTAAATCGTTATTACCTTCATTACCTGACCGGGAAGCACCGCCATTATAATATTTAGAGTTAATAGCGGGTCCCCAACCATTACCCCAGAAGGCTCTGCCATAGGTCGTTTGTGTCTGGTAAGCGCCAGGCTGACGTCCGGCTTCACCCCATGCGGCACGTAATTTACCGAAACTCAGGAATTTATTGTCTTTCAAACTACTGAGTTGCGTAAACTGCCATGCCACGGAAGCGGATGGGAATATATAGGTACTTTTAGCATTCGTTCCGTAGGTGGATGCGCTCTCATTTCTGGCGGTTAAGTCAAAAAATAACTGATTGTATAAGTTGAATTTGGCTTCAGAATAAAGAGCTGCTGTCTTAACTTCACTCTTACTATTGAATGGTGAACTGTTCAGACCGTTACTCATATTCGGAGGAGCGGTTGCAAAGATAAAATCAGTTATGCCTGAACCGATATTATAATATTTACGGGTATTCAGGTTAAAACCAACCAATAAGCTTCCACCAAAGTTATTGCTGAAGTCATGAGATGCTTTAGCAATCAGGTCATTATTCAACTGGTAATTGGAAAGATCCTGTTGCGTATAAGAACCTGCGGGTTGAGTGGCATCACCAACGGGGAATAATTGATTACGATGATCGACATAGTAGTCAAGTCCCAATCGTTCTGTGATATTCAACCATGATGTAGGATCGTAGGAAAGGTGAGTATCACCAAAGATACGATTAACAACAGATGTGTTATGGTCCTTATTCATTACAAAAAACGGGTTGTTATAACCGGGACCATTATTGGGATTACCAGCCGGATTCCTGTATGACCTTTGTTGATTTGGATAAACATTTCCGTTGGCATCAATATAATTAACCATGTACGGTTGATTGTTGAAATCAGGCGGCGTACGGTAAGAGCCTAATAACAATCCTGAAATGTTAGAACCCTTCTGAATACGATCGGAACTGGTTCTGACGTAACTGGCATTTACACCGACATGTAAGTTTTCGGCGAAATTACGAGTTACATTAGTTCTGATGGAGGTACGGTCATAATTACTATTTGTTTTTACAATACCCTTATCATTCAGGTTCTCAATATTAACGTAAAAGGTTCCATCGTCATTACCACCACTCAATGCAACTGATTTATTCCATGATAACGCATTTTGGAAAATATCATGGGAGTGGTCATATACTTGTTTAGAGTTCTTTTGAGTGATCTTACTGTAAGCATAATCATTTCTGGCTCTGACATCTTTTCCACCGGAACGATCCTTAATACGGTCGCCCCAGCTCAGAGCACTGCCCCAGCCATAAGTACCAAAAAATCCTTGTCCATAAGTGGACTGGAGTCCCTGGATTTTATTCAGTTCATTGACTGTTAAACGCGAATTGACGGAAATGTTTACTTTCCCATTTGTACGCTGACCTTGTTTGGTGGTGATAACAATCACACCATTAGCAGCACGGGATCCCCAAAGGGCGGCTGCGGATGGGCCTTTCAGCACCTCAACGGATGCAATGTTATCCGGGTTCAGGTCATTTATACGTGATTGCTGAGTTACACCTGCAACACCTGATCCTTGTGTGGAGTTGTTTACAGGGACACCATCAATTACAAATAAAGGCTGGTTGTTAGATTGCAGTGACTTGGCACCACGAATCAGGATACGGGCACCGGCACCCGGGTCACCGGATGATTGTGTAATATCTACACCTGCGGCTTTACCTGATAAAGAGGTAAGCACACTTGGTGTTGCTGCTTTTGTAATAGTAGCACCACTTACACTTTCGGATGAAGTTCCCGATTCGTCTCTTTTGGATTTAAATCCAAGAGCACTAACCGTTACCTCACTTAAACCGGCTGTACTTGGCTGAAGTGCGATATTGATATTCGAACTTGCACCTTCAACTGTAACCTTCTTTTTGTATTCTTTGTAACCGATGTAAGTTGCTTCAATAGTGTAAGTACCAGCAGGTACATTATTTATACTGAAGTTACCGTTTGCATCGGAAGCTGTTCCTCGTTTTAATTCCACAATTAAAATATTAGCACCGGGCAAGCCGTCGCCTGTGGAAGCATCAACGATACTACCTACTATTTTCCCACCTTGTGCAAATGCACTGTTAAGAGGGATAAACAGTAGAGTAAACAAAGCAGCTATGAGTAACTTTTTTGCCATAGAAAACCTCACTTCTTTGTTTCTAAGTTATTATTAGGGCTATTGAACAGATAGGATATAATATGATAACATAGAATTGTGCATTGCTTTTCACCTCATAAAAGCAATTCAGAGAGCATACTTACGCTTACTCTTTAACACGATCTACAGTTTTGCATATTATATCACAACCCATTAAATGATATGAGCTAGATATCATTTTAAGCTTAAGCAATTTTTGTTAAGCCCATAAACACGTATAATCTAATGCTGTATTTGCAGAAATCAAATTATTTTGAGCCCGAAAGGGCATAAAAATTTATGTATTTAGATAATAATGGGTTATGACAAAGGAAAAGGTGGAAGGTGGATGTGTATATAAATATATATAAATCAATAAAATAAGTGAATAATAAGCTAAGGTATTGAGTAGTATGGTTCAGTGGAATTTCATTAAAAAAAGTGTAGATATAACCTTAATAAAATAAAAAAAAGCCCCGCCGTGAGACGGGGCTTTTTTTTAATAAAGTTATTGATAATCAGGATTTATTTATATGCCGGATTTTGTTCGAGATTCTTATTGGCATCCATCTCTGTTTGCGGAATCGGGAAGCGTAAATCGCCAGCATCGAAAGATTCTGATTTACCAGTTTGTCCCACAATATTTTGTCCGGTTCTGGTCAGATCGAAGAATCGTTGACCCTCAAATGCCAACTCAACACGACGTTCCAGAAGGATCGTGTCAATCAAATCCTGAGCATTTCCGAAATCACTCATTTGATAATCGATATACTTACTGTTATCGACCGGGTTGCCATTCTTGTCAGATACTTTAATAGCGCGTTCACGAATCTGATTTAATAAATCAACAGATTCCTGGTTAACACCACCGGTCCGTGCTAATGCTTCAGCACGATCCAAAAGTACTTCGGCATACCGGAATATGGGGGCATTATCACTATTGTTTAGATAATCTTCGTATTTAAGAACAGAACTGCTTGATCCGGTTGTACCGGTCAGTAATTCCGAAATACGAGTATCCGTATAGGTTACAGAATCAGCGGCCATACTATCTTGTTGAGCTTGTGGCACTATTTTATCCAAAGCCTGAACGTAACTTGTGGAAATACGAATATCATTTCGTTCTTTCGGATTATACAAGGCCGTTAATGAAGTGTTGACACCAACATTATCCTGAACGGTATTCGAAATTTCAAATATGGACTCAGGTGAGAATTCATTCGTAAAGAAAGTCTGTACGTCTGAATTCAACGCATAGGTACCTGAACTCATTATTTGGTTAGTTATGGTTTCAGCTGTTGCATAATCGTGTTGCTGCATAGCGACACGCGCTAATATGGCCATAGCCGCATATTTATTTCCCTGGCCGTCAGCGGTAGCCGGTTTCAAAATAGAAGCGGCATCACTTAGATCTTTCTTTATCTGTGTATACACAGCAGATACACTTGCACGTTTCGGGAATGTGAAATCAGCGGCTGATGTAACCGGTTTGGTAAGGAGTGGTACACCCAACTGGCTATTTGTAGCTCCGGGGCCGCCTACCCATGGTTTAGCATAGAAATTAACCAGGTAGTAGTAAACCATTCCACGTAAAAACAGGCTTTGGCCTTTGATGTTATCAACATCAGCCTGGTCGGCACCCTGTATACTATTCAGCTTATCCAGGATAATATTTACATCATTGATGACCTTGTAACTTCCGTACCAAACTTCGTTGGCACTTCCATTATTCGGGTCCATTTTATGCTGTGACATATCCTGAAGCGTTGGATATGAACCCTGGAAATTGGTATTATCTGCCATGATTTCACCATAGACAGACCAGTCAGCCCCACCAACAGGTTCTCCGTTTTGATCCTGAAGGTCATTATAAGCACCTGTCAGGTCTTGATTCAATACTGAGATCGTTTGATACGCATCGTTGAATGGTAATGACTGTTGCGGCTTCTGATTATTCAGCAAATCGCAGCCTCCGACAAGAAGACCGATTCCTAAAAATAATATTAAACTCTTTCTCATAATAATATCTCCGTTTTTAAATCCTCGATTAGAATCCAAGATCGACACCAAACGTTATGGTTCGCTGTTGTGGGGGTTGAAAGAATACATTTCCCTGATTAGCATTCCCCTGATTTGGTGTTATCTCAGGATCGAGACCTTTAAAACCGGTAAAGGTCAATAAGTTATATCCTTGTGAATACAGGCGTAACTTGTAACTGCCGGTCAATCGTTTTGGCAGTGTATAACTTATTATTACCGACTTTAATCGCATATAAGTACCGTCCTGCAAGTACCGGGTACTCGATGAACGGCCATTATTACTCAAGGCACGGGGTTCGGGAACCGGTGCATTCTTATTATTCGGTGTCCAGTAATTGAGCTGTGTTCTATCCTGATTGAACAGGGAACCCATATTGGTTTCGAGAAATGCTCCATCGTCCCAATAGATCTTGTTTCCATACTGATACTGGAAATTAACATCTAACTGTACCCCTTTGTAGAAGATACTTGTTCCAAAACCACCGTAGAATTTCGGGAATGGTGAGCCTGATAATACACGCTGTGCGGCATTATAATTGGCTGTTACATAACGATCTCCGAATTTGGAGATTTTAAATACATCTTTGTTTTGTAACTGATCGCTTGTAGGCGTATCATTCAGGAAATATAGCGCGTCTCCATTATCAGGATTCACACCGGCATATTGGCGTAAATAGAAAACACCAAGAGCCTCACCTTCACGAATCAGGTTTGCGCCATTTACGATGTCGTTCCCTTCCGGTAATTTTTGAACTTTATTAACTAAAGTAGCAATATTACCATTCAGTGATAATCTAAAATCGCGGCCGGTTATGAGATCACCTTCAAGGCTGAACTCGAGTCCATGGTTTTCCAGTTTTCCTATATTTTTGATATAACTGCGGAAACCATTCGTTGCCGGAACAGGAACACTCAACAACAAATCTTTCGTTTGTTTATTGTAATAGTCGAATGTACCACGAATTCGGCTGTCAAATAAATGAAAATCGAGGCCAATGTCGAGTTGGGCCGTTTTTTCCCATTTTAGATCGTTATTGGCTAACTGGGTAGGATGAAGCCCCGGAATACCGTTATAATCGGCGCCACTTCCAACTAATCCGAGTGCCTGGAAATTACCGATATTACCATTACCGGTTATTCCGTAACTACCACGAACTTTCAGGAAATTCAGCCAATGAAGATCTTTCATGAACGATTCTTCTGTCATGATCCAGCCAACGGAAGCAGCAGGGAAGAATCCATAACGGTTATTAGAACCGAAACGTGATGAACCGTTGTAACTGCCGGTCAGGTTAATCAGGTAACGGTCTTTATAGGCGTAATTGATTCTCAGAACATTATTCTGGAATGCATACGAAGTGATCATTCCACTTCCGCCCGTAATATTCGCGGCAGAATTCAATGTTCGGAATTTATCATTCGGGAACGTATTACCTTCAACGTCAAAGAAATGTTCTACATTTCGTTCTAATGTCACACCACCTTCAACCTTGAGGTTATGATCACCCCAGTTGTTAGTATAGGTGGCAATGTTGTTCCATGAATAATTCAGAAATTCATCATTCTGTGCATATCCATACCCGTTGGGATAACCATCAGTTGTCTTGGAACTTCTTTTCTGATTTTCCCGGAGTTGTAAGTGCTGTACACTAAATTGTGTATTAAAGGCTAAGTGCTGCGGAATAATTTGATAATTAGCCGTAGCATGCGAGTTAATCTGGGTCGTTACAGAATGGAAAGAGGTTCCTATCCTATTCGTTAACGGTGTTCCCGGGAATGCCGCATAACCATTATATGGTATGGATATCGTGGCATCATTTAGCTCTCCCTGTTTATCATAAGCTGAAATAACGGGTGGTTCAAGAGCCGCGAAAGTATAAGGTGCTGCAACGGCGTTACTGATCGGAACACGTCGGTCATCACTCATGGATGGATTTATCGATAAGTTAACTTGTAGTCGATCGTTAACTTGTTGATTCACATTCAGCAAAGCGTCATAGTTTTTTAATTCATTCTTCCTTATATATCCGCCCTGATCCTGGTAGTGCGCCGACATGTAATAACGGGTATTCTTGTCACCACCGGAAACGCTGGCTTTATAATTTTGTGTAAAACCAGTTTGCGTTACCAGTTTCGCCCAATCCGTATTGGGAACCTTGGTAGGATCCAGGTAATCACCAAAAATGGCATTTTCATAAGCCTGAATATTAGATTTGCCAAAAGTAGCTCCCATGGCGTAATTGAACATTTTTGCAAATTCGGGACCATTCAACAGATCATACTTCTTGGTAGGTTGTGTAAAACCACCGTAGTAACCCAATTTAACCTGTGTTTTCCCCTGAACGCCTTGTTTGGTAGTAATGAGAATAACACCGTTTGCTCCCCTTGATCCGTATATGGCTGACGCAGAAGCATCTTTTAATACCTGGATGGAAGCAATATCTTCCGGATTCAGGTTTATTAAAGAACTTACACCACCGTTCATGGCAGCACCGTAAGGATCGCCTAATGGTTGATCGACTACAGGCACACCGTCCACTACATACAATGGCTGGCTGCTTGCCGTAATAGACGAAGCTCCACGAATACGAACAGACATTGGGGCGCCAAGAACACCTGAAGTTCCGGTAACCTGTACACCTGCTGCCTTACCTTGCAATGCATTCGAAATGTTTGGAAGGGTAACATTCTCAATTTCAGATGAAGAGACCGAAGAGACCGAACTGGTCAAATCCCTTTTCACCTGGGTACCATAACCAACAACCACTACATCGGATAATTGAGTGGTTGAAGTCGATAACTTAACATTAATTACAGATTTATTTCCAATTTGTAATTCCTGTGATGTGTAACCGATAAAACTGAATACCAGTGTTCCACCTTTTTCAGGAACTTCCAAAGAATAGGTACCATTAGGATCTGTTGTAGTACCGTTTGAAGTACCTTTCAACAGAATTGTGACACCCGGTAAAGCGGAACCGTCTTTTGCATCGGTGACTTTACCGGTTATGGTACGATTTTGAGCCCAGACCTGAATGGACGAGGCAAATAGAAATAATACACTAAACAGTATTAATTTTTTAACCATATATAACCTCACTTATTGGTTAATAGTTGTAGTAGGGAAGCAAAATATTATTCTAAATCAATCACAAAATGATGAAAATAGTTATAGCTGATTTCCCTCTTCTCCTTAAACATTGGATTTAATAAAAGATAAGCTATATATAATTTACATGCGTTGATTTAAGATTATTCACCCTCACTTAATCCCAATGTAATTTTCCGATTCAAGTAATGCAAACTTTTATATAGCGTTATGCGAAAATTAATACAATAAATCTAATTAAATGAGAGCTGGTTTTTACAATTGATAAAATGGTTACTGAATAAGTATAAGTAATTATAAAGCCATTACTTATACGTTAATTATAGCCCTGTCATTGTTTAGATAAGTATATATATTTGATGATTTATTTAATTATGGAAATGAGATGTGAAAATTTATTCTTTTTTACGGTGATTTTATCACAAAGAGAATTGGGGTATTTGGGGCAACACAAGGGGATAACTATAATAAAAAAAAGCCCCGGTTAGTAAACCGGGGCTTATAAAGTTTTTTTTCCAATCAATACTATTGTTGGGAATTTACCGGGGTCTTATCATACAATCCCGGAAGTGTGGACGGAGTACTGGTATTGGAACTGATTTCTGATTGTGGAATCAGGAAACGTTGTGGAATCTGTGAACCGGCATTCGGTTGTATTCCCAAACGCTGTAGATTGTCAGCTCTTCTGACATCATTGAAGACTTCAATTTCGCCGGTTAAAGCTATGTATTTTTCCGTTACAATTTCAGTTATCAATGAAGACTGTTCGGAAGTGCCATCATATAATTCACCGCCCGATTGAAAATCAGCAGCAGAATAATCATCATACTGAACTCCATATTGAGTGGGATTGGCATAATTGGTTGACAACGGGCTCACAAATCCGCCGTTACGTAAAAATTGCCTTTCTTGATTTAACGTGGCCAGGGCTTCGGTATTTTGTCCAAGCCTGGCTTGCGCTTCGGCTGTAATCAACAGATTTTCCTCGTATGTGAGTAATCTGAATGGCGTATCCGTACCAAACTTGCCATCATTTCCGTCGCCGGTGCCCCAATCGAAGTTGGAGAAAAAGTTTAACTCTGTACCAGAATTATAGATATTCTGATCAATGAAATAGTAGTTATACCTGCCTTCTTCATTGGTTTTGGAGTTGCGTTGGAAATTATTGGCTTTTAGCATGTTTACCAGGTGAGAATTGTTGGCAGACATGTAACCGGCACGGTCGTATACCATAAATGAATAGTAGATATTGAAATTACCCAGGTAACTTGACCCGTGTTGTGCAATCAATGAACCATCCGGTGAATCGATCCCCTGTTGAGCTTCACTCAAAGCACTTTGATAATTTTTAGTATGTAGATAAAAGCGGGCTTTTAACGTATGGGCCGCCTTAATCCATTTATTGATATCTCCGGCAAAGAAGATATCATCACTGCTGCTTAGTGAACCGGCTCCATTCAGATTTGAAATGGCATCCGATAGTTTTTGCTGCAGTGAATTATAGATATCTGTCTGACTATCATAGACCGGATTCGGGAATTCTGCCACATTTGCAGCCTGTGTATATGGAACATCACCCCACAGAGCCGTTATTGCCCCCATAGTATGTGATTCCATAATCTGGGCCAGTCCGAGTAACTTCTGATTGTTTAATTCAGTAGCTTTACTTTCAATGATGCGGGCTTGTTTGACAACATTCGGATATACATTAAACCACATATTGTCAAAATCCTGGGCCGTAACATTATAATTCTGATAGCTGACATACTGCCTGTCGGAACCGGTGAACTGGCCTGCCCATATACCTGCGAGCCGAGCAGTTTCACCTTCCAGGAACAATATTTCAGCAACCTGTGCTGCCGGCATTACTAATTGGCCGGGTGCATCTTTCGGGTTATTGGGATCCTCACTATACCCTTTGGTAAATTCTTTACATCCCGAATCAACAAGGATAAAGGCGAATAAGAGGATCAAAAGTAGTTTACTTAACGTATTCATAACACTCTTCCTATTCTTGGCTTTGGTTTAATAATTTACACTAAGGGTAAATATGAAAGTTCGGGTATTGGGGTTATTGAAGTAATCCAACCCCATACCATTGGTTGCACCTGTCAGGTTTGTTTCAGGGTCAATTCCATCGTATTTGGTCCACAAAAAGAGATTGCGGCCTGTTAATGTGAATTGAATGGATGAAAGACCGGTGAAATCACGTAAAGCTTTTGAATTCCAATTGTAGGTTAACGAAGCTTCACGAACGCGTACATATCCACCATCTTCAATAAACTGCTCAGATACCGGACCAAAACCACCACCAAGGTCGGTGTACCATGATTGATCCAATGCTACCGGACCACCACCAAAATCATTTACACGGCCTCTAAAGGTTGAACCTTGTGGAATGGTCTGACCTGCAAAGTTTTTCAGATCCTGAGGAGCAACAGTTTCAACTCCGGTATCTTTATGAGTACCGAATACATATAATGCTCCACGTGTACCGTTCCACACATCACCACCTTGTTTGATATCTACAAGAACATTCAACGAAAGTCCTTTGTAGCGGAAAGTGTTACCAATACCCATCCTCCAATCGGGATTTGGGTTACCAATAACAGTATTTTGTGTACCGGACTGCGGGAACCCGTTTGAATCCAGAACCAGGTTGCCTGAATTATCACGCAGGAATGGGGTACCCCATAAAACGCCAAGCGGATGGCCTTGTACGGCTCGGGATGACGTTCCTGCAAAACCATTCAGGAAAATGTCAGTGGTTCCGGCTAGACTGGTTACTTTATTTAGGTTTCTGGACCAATTAACATTTGAAGTCCAGACAAAATCTCCAAATCGTAACCATTCGGCGTTCACGCTTAATTCGATCCCTTTATTACGAATAGAACCTACGTTCCCCGTCTTTGCAGCAAATCCGGTTGCTGATGCCGTTGTTACGCCAAAGATAGCATCGATGGTTTTATTATAATAATACGTTCCGCTTAGACCAAAACGATCCTTATAAAACCGCAGATCCGCGCCTAATTCATAT
Organism: Balneolales bacterium; assembly: GCA_035267045.1. Classification (GTDB taxonomy): domain Bacteria; phylum Bacteroidota; class Rhodothermia; order Balneolales; family DATFMH01; genus DATFMH01. The sequence continues at coordinate 1,400 of DATFMH010000210.1, read as the reverse complement.
TCGTATTTACGTTCGGGCTTCAGGTCTTTGTTACCCAATACATTACTTTCGATGTAACCACCATTATAGTTAGAAGGATCTAAACCGGAACCCCACCCATCCTGGAAGGTTGTTGCGGCATTGGTGTAGATCGTTGTTGTTAAATAGGGACCGGGCTGGCGGCCAACTTGTCCGTATGAAGCCCGTAACTTACCGAAACTTAGTATGTTATTATTCTTTAGTCCTTCCATTTGTGTAAATTGCCATGCCAACGACGCGGAAGGATATACAAATGTGCTGCTGGCACCAGGGCCGAATGTTGAGGCTGTTTCGCCCCGGCCACTTAATGTCAGGTATAACATGTTATAGGCATCAAATTTTATTTCACTATAAACAGCGGCTGTCCGGACAATTTGTTTGTAGTTAAAAGGAGTCCGGTTTGTTGCCGGCGAGTTACCGAGATTAGGAGGTGCATCGGGAAGAATAAAATTCGTGACAAATGCCCCGACATTGTTTAATTCCCTGTGATTTATATTGGCACCTAATGTAATCGATCCGGCGAAGTCATCTGTTAATTGACGCGATGCGCGCAGGATGAGATCGCTGTTCAACTGAAAATCATTAAAAGTTTGTTGACGCAGTGACCCATTATTAAATTGGCCGGAATATTGTGAAAAATACTCATGCCGCCGGTCGCTGTATGTGTCAACCCCTATTCGATAAGTTACATTTAACCATGTAATCGGATCATAAACCAAAGAGGTATTACCAATTAAACGATTGACAACCGTACCATTGGTGTTACGATTTATAGTAAAATTGGGATTATCATATCCGGGAGACGCATTTTGTCCATAAGGATTACGATATGAACGCTGCCTGTCAGGTATTATAGTACCATCAGGTGATACATAATTTACCAAATATACGCCGTTGCTAAAATCCGGAGGAGTCCGTAATCCACCAAGAAAAATACCACTCAGGTTACTACCCTGTTGGATACGGTTGGAAACCATCTTGATATAGTTGGCGTTGACGGTAACTCTGAAATCATTGCTCAGTTTTTGATCCGTATTGGCCCGTAATGTGGTACGGTCATAGGAACTGTTCTTTTTAATGATACCGTCTTGGGTCAAATTAGATACGTTCACATAATAGGTTGACCCTTCTGTACCACCACTGATGCTCAGTGAGTTGTCGAAACGAAGGCCGGTATCAAATACATCTTTACGATGGTCGTAAGTAGACTGGGAGTTTTTGCCTCCATGAGGATTTCCGGCTGTACCACTTGCAATAGATCCAATTTTTTCATCATTAGGACCTATAGCATATTTACCGGGAGTTGATACATCTACTATATCCGCTCCACCTGAACGTTCTGATATTTTATCACCCCATGATAATGATGATGTTTGACTGTA
>DATFMH010000209.1:0-15638 GCA_035267045.1 Balneolales bacterium | reverse complement strand
CTGTGACGAGATATAAATTTGAATAGCTTCGGGTGCAACCCGGAGGCGAAATCGGAATTAACTGCAAACCCAGTAGGGGTTTAATATCGGCATGAACAAAAGCAGGAGAATATTCCGATAAACATCGTGCGATCCCCTACCGTCGTTTTGCCTTATAGGTGATTATCCCCCTAAATAATATATTAGCATATGATCACGAACCCCATCCTACGCCTTCCCCAGGGAAGGAGAAAACGAGGCTCCGCCATGTTAAGAATAGTCCCCTCCAATGGAGGGGTGTAGGGGTGGGTTAACGTGCCAACAGGCCAGTGCGTTAATACCCCATCCACGAGATTCCGGGTCGGAGCCCGGGATAACGGCATTTGGGGTGTTGATCGCAGTTAATCACGGATTGTTATTATTTTTTTATCCGGCATCCGCCATCATATGTTATTTTGTGAAGTAAACGCGGTTCTTTTTATATTTTATCCGAATAATCGCATAAGAAGTTATTAACGTATAATCAGGATTTAGAGGTTTAAGCCGTGATTCAAAGAATTCAAACATTACTACTGATACTTGCAGTGGCATTAAATATCGGTTTTATATTTACTCCTTTGCAGGCTCATGCATTTGCTGATCCCACTGCCTGGATAAGCTCAGGACTGCTGGCTGGTTTATTGATAGCATCCGTAATTTCCCTATACAGTATTTTTTTGTTCAAAGACAGAAAAAAACAGGTATTATGGGTGACCAGAGCGATGATTTTTCAAATAATTGCTATCGGATTCGCTGCGGGTATTATGTTCACACTCGGGGGAATTGGTAATTATTTATGGGATGAGGGTCTTTCACTCTTATTGATAATCCTGGCTTTAGTATTGCAATATTTGGCCGTTCATAATATTAAAAAAGATGAAAATCTGGTTAAATCGATGGATCGGATTCGTTGATAAATCGCGCTAGGCCAAATTCAATTTCACTTATAAAAGTACGATTGCAGGCATCAATTATTTATGATTACAGAATTTATGACAGGTGAGTGAAGCAACTCCCAAAACAAAAATTTTTATAAGCTTATTCCTCGGGCTGATTGCCTTTGGTTTTGCTCCTATACTGGTTCGGCTGGCACCCGGTGTATCACCTGTTACCCTGGCTGCTTACCGGACTTTTTTTGCGGCTATCCTGCTGCTTCCCTTTTGGGTGTTATACAGACGTAAGAAGAGTGAGGAGCAATCGTATACCAGGAAACAAAAATGGCTGGGGGCGCTGGCCGGTGTATGTCTGGGTTTTCATTTTATCTTATGGATCGCCTCTCTTAAATATACATCGGTTGCTTCGTCTTCCGTTTTGGTCACAATACATCCCATTATTCTCATCGTTGTAGAGAGTACACTGTTTAGCCGGAAGTTTCGCGGTGTAACATGGGTGGGAGTCTTTCTGACATTTATGGGGTCGGCTTTACTGGGTGTTGCCGATGATAAAATGATGAGCGCATTTCCTCATCCTGTTTTGGGAGATATTTTTGCAGTTGGCGCCGCTGTTATATTTGTAGTTTATATTTTACTCGGACAAAACCTGAGAAAGCATTCTACCTGGCTGGATTATGTATTCCGTGTTTACAGTTTCGCAGCGGTTGCCTGTGTGGCAGTTGTAGTATTATTTGGTATCGGGTTCAAAATTACACTGATTGGAATTATCGTAGCCATTGGGTTAGCCCTTGGTCCTCAGATACTGGGTCATGGATCCCTGAATTATGCTGTTAAATACGTTTCACCCACTCTGTTATCAACTCTTGTACTTTCCGAGCCTTTACTCGCTTCCATTTTAGCCTATTTTATGTTTGATGAGGTCCCCACTTTTTTTTCACTTGGGGCCATGGTAATAGTTATTATCGGAATTTCATTAACATGGAAAGTGAAGGTATAGGATATCAAAACAACTTGTGGTTGCATTTATCGAATAAAAGAGTTTAGTATATAATAAATTTGGGGTTCAAGCATATGTTTCAGATATAGCATTATTCAGATACGAAGTGAAGAGATGTACCATTAAATGGATATATCAATCATCATTGAGTGAGATTGGGTATGAAATCGCCATTGATATATCTTTAATAATACTTTTACGTACAAAATAAAAACGTTTTATAGGAATTCGTTTGAATGGTATTATGCTCATAGGATTAAAATTTTTTAATTTTATCCAAAGAGCTCATGTGGTAAAATCAAAAATCAAACATAATATATTAATCTCTATTTCGTATATAATGCGATAATGTTTATAAAAATGACGTTATGTCATAGAATGATTTTAAAATCAGGGAATGAATTAACAGTAATTATCATTACATTATACAAAGAGAAAAGATAGTACTAATGTGTTATTCTGGCAAATACACATATATGGGAAAATGAATTTTTAGGGTATTACTATTTTATAATCAAAACATCAATTAATGTTAGTAAAGCTTATAGGGTATCTATCACCAGCAAATCGATTGTTGGTGTAAATTTGACGACAGAGGGGTACGTGCGTCAATAATAAGCTTGCCTATGAAACTACTATTAAATAACAAATACAAGGGAAACCTTGTTATTGGCATTTTGGTGATATCAACATCCTTATCACGTTGTACCAACCAAAAGAAAAGTCAATTTCCACAGATACAGGAACCTATTAAAGTTACTGTTACAAAACCAATTCATCGTGACCTGGATGCTATCAGGAAGAGCGGTGTGATACGTCTGATTACACGGTATAATTCCAGTTCTTACTTCCTTCATAAAGGTGTGGAACGAGGATTCGAATATGAATTCTTCCACGAATTTGCCAAGGAAAATCACCTGAATGTTGAGGTAGTAATTGTACAGGACGGTCAGAATCCCATTGATTTGCTAAATAGTGGAAAGGGTGATGTTATTGCTGCAAATTATGTGATAACCAATGCCCGTAAGAGATATGTTGATTTTACAGATCCCTATAACCTGGTAAATGAAGTTGTGGTGCTTCCCGATACCGATCGGCCGGTACCTAATAACCTGGAACAATTGGGTGATATCACCATAAATGTACGGCGTAATAGTTCGTATCACCAGACACTCGAGCGTTTAAAGAAAAAGAATGGCTATAATTACAAGATTAAGCCGGTTTCATCCGGTTGGGACACTGAGGCCCTGATGCTCGGTGTTGAACAGGGAAATATTCAGGCAACGGTAGCTGATGATAATCTTTTTGAAGCTGCTAATACCTATATGGATGGCCTGGAAGAAGGTCCGACAATAGAGAAAAGTGATACGGTTGCCTGGGCTATTCGTAAGGATTCGCCTGAGTTAAAAAAAGCCATGAATGATTATCTATCAAAGCATTTTAAATTAGAGGGGAAAAATCAACCACCCAAACGTTCAGCTTTTCTGAATATACTCCGGCAACGTTATTTCAAGAACGTTAATAAGTTATATGCTTTTAACGACCCTTCCACAACAAAATACTCGGGTATACTATCACCCTATGATAAATTGATCAAACCCATAGCCGATTCTATGGATGTCGATTGGAGGATGATCGTTGCTATAGCCGCACAGGAGTCTAAGTTTGATCCGTCTGCAAAGAGCTGGACCGGTGCTATCGGATTAATGCAGGTTTCCCCTCGTTTCTCAGAATATTCGGACAAACAGCTTGAAAATAAGAAGCTAAATGTCCGTGAAGGGATACGAATCCTTAAAGATCAGCTTCATCATTACGCCTATATGGATTCTACCAATCAATGGGACTTTGCCCTTGCAACATATAATGCCGGTCCCGGACATATAGCCGACGCCAGGCGTCTTGTTATGGATCATAATAAAAATCCGAATAGCTGGAAGAACACAGCTAAGGCATTGCTCATGCTCATGAAAAGGAAATACTATAAAGATGCAAGATATGGTTTCTGCAGAGGTATAGAGACGGTACAATATGTAAAAGGTATTATGAACCGGTATAGGATGTATCAGACTATTCTCGCATTGGCCAATCAAAAACAAAAGAGAATAAACCCGGCTGTTTTGGGTATGGGTAAAACGATTAATTACCCATGATATTTGAGTTGGCAGCGATGTTTTTAATTATGATACTTTTAATACAAGCATCGTTAAGTCATCTCCAAGCTGATTATCTGAAAAGGATTTGACATCGTCTATGACTGCCGTAATAAGTTCGTCAGCGGAAAGCGACCGGTGTCTGTTGATGCATTCAATTAGACCGTCTTCTTCCAATTCTTCATCTTTAGTATTGCGGGCTTCTGTTACACCATCCGTATAAAAAACAATGAGGTCATCTTTTTCAAGAGAGATATCCTCCTTCAAATAAGCTGATAACGTAGGCATAGCACCCAGTATCAACCCACCCTTATCCAAATGAATCGGCTTTATTTGATTGGATTTAAAAAGGAGGGGGGGATTATGGCCGGCGTTGACATATGAAAAAAGATTCTTCTTCGGATCAATTTTGGCCCAGAAAAAAGTTACAAATTTGTCAGCCGGTGTATTTCGATAGATTATATCATTAATACGTGCCGTTTTTTCCTCTATTGAAAGATCGAGTGGAGCGAGAGTCTGTAAGACAGCCTGGATATTGGCCATGATTAAGGATGCCGGAATTCCTTTACCGGTTACATCACCAATGGCCAGGTAATATAACTGGTCATTTACGGGGATAACATCATAATAATCACCACCTACCTGTTGGGATGGGATGTTTTGTGCAGCAATTTTAATACCTTCAATACCTGGAATGCTGGAAGGGAAAAGGCCCTGTTGTATGGTTCGGGCAATGCCTAATTCTTTCTCAAGACGTTCTTTTTCTATCCGTTCTTCGAGTAAATACGTTTTTTGGATAGAGACTACAGACAGGTTACCCAGTGATATCAGGAAGTTAAAATCTGATTCAGTATAAGGTTCTTTATTGGCTCGCTGCCCTACACCTATTACAGCGATTTTCTGATTCTGGACATGCAATGGTATTAGCAGTTCAATATTATTTTCTTTCAGGAACGGCTGTTGCTTTGCTAATTCATCATCAACCTCAATAACATCGACTGGCAGGTTAAAGATATCCGAAACAACCTTGTGACCCGGTTCTGATTTAAGCCCGTTTCTTGCAATTATGGAATGCTTATTATTACGATCCATAATAAAGAAAAAACTGCGAATGAACATTTGTCCCATAAGGGCAAATTTAAATGTTCGCAGAATCTGATTGCGGTCGGTTGTAATATTGAATTCCTTGCTAATATCAAAAAGGGTATGTAATTCCTGCACTTTTCGATCGAGTTGGCGATTGGTCTGCTTTAATTCAGAAAAAAGCTCTGAATTATTAATAGCAACCGAAGCCATTATTGAGAGGCTCTCAACAAAGTTTTTTTCACGGAGGGTAAACTTCTTACCGTTAGCTTTTGAACCAAGGCATAAAAGACCGATATGTTGCTCGGAAGTTCGCAAATTGAGTATGATTCTATAACCAAATTTGGCAAGACTATCGGGGAATTCTTCGGGATTTCCACTGTATTCCAAAAATGTTTCACCGTGTACGCAATCGCAATCGGGTATTTCTAATATATCGTCTTCTTTAAGATCAACGCGACCTTTTGACCGGGCAACTTTATAAGAATCTTGATCGGGGAGGTGCAGGAGTATAGCACCACGGGTAATCAATAATTTACCCATAATGATGAGCAACAGGTTACTTAAAACAAATTCAACATCGTGAGATTCAATTAAAAGCCGACTTGTTTCCAGTAGCGTTTTTAGCTCAAATCGATTTTGGCGATCATCGAGATCGATTTGGTCCCTGTTCATAGACTTATGATAGCGTTTTTTTTTTCATCAAAATTTCATTCGAGGGCCCCGACGTACGATATTCAACTTTATCCATTAATTTCTTGATTAGATAAACGCCAACGCCTCCGCGTTTCTTTTCTTTGATGCTTTCCTGAAGATCAGGCTCTCTATAGGTGGATGGATCATAAGATTTGCCGAAATCAGTGATAGAGATCCAGAATTCATTACCGTTAGCGCCAAGTTTTATCTTAACTTTTTTTGAGGAATCGTTTTGATAGGCATGTTTCACAACATTTGTGAATGCTTCATCCACAGCCAGACGAATATCTTCGATTTCATCATCCCTGAAACCGAAATTTCTGGCATAATTCCCAACAAAATCTCTCACTTTAGAGAGATGTTTCGTTGAGGCTGAAACCGATAATATATGTTCCCTGTTTAATGACAAGATGTATTCTCTGTTACGACTGATTAGAAAAATTATTTATAGCTTCTTTCTCATCTTCAAGGATATCATACAATGTTGGAAAACCCAGTAAATCAAAAACGTTATATACCTTGGATTTCATATTCGTCAGCTTGATATCGCCGCCACGGTCCCTCACGTCTTCGATATAAGCCATAAATACACCTAATCCGGCGCTTGCTATATAATCCAGGCTCTGGCAGTTAACGATGATCCTGAATTTATTTTCATTTATAAGATTTTGAAGAACATCTTCAAGCTGAGGTGCCGTATGGGCATCGAGTTCACCTTGAATGTCTAAGATATCGAAAGATTCAATATTTCTATGATGGATGCTAAAAGTGCTCATGCTATTTAAAAAGTTAAAACATCAGTTATGTAACAGCTGTTTATAATCATACAGTTATAGTAATCTGAACAAATAGAACGTAATTTCATAAAATAAATTTTCAAAACCCAATTGTTAAGATACTCATCCGTAGGTGATTAAGCGATTTAATTTGACGAAAAATCTAAGATATAGCATGTCACCACATAGTATTTATGAAAATTGTACGGGAGGCGTTGCAAATAGATTCAATAAAAGGGGGATTTTTTTTAAAAAGGAAATAAAAAAGGCGTTGCACGTATCAGGTGCAACGCCTTAAACTATTCATCAAGAGAGACGCTACTTGAGCGCTATATAATATGGGGATTTATTAAATTAATCTCAAGTTTTAAATCAACCTTATATAGTAAAAGTTAACAAAAGACGTAATTTTTACACTTTAAACCTGATCTAAAGCATTGAGTACCGGGTTCATGCGTAAAATATCTTCAGTAAAATTAAAAGTTTCTTCCATCACAGAATAATAATCTTTTGAAGTGATAGAAGATGCGATGACGTGCGCACCGGATTTTTGAAAATTTATTTTCCTCTTCATGCGGTTTGGCGTGCCAAGCTGACTAAACATCTTCAGCATGGCCGGTACCGAAACTTTGTGATCGTGTTTTTGCTTATCCTTATAATAATATCCCATGAATACGGGCTGTGTAATTTTTTTGAATGTCTCCGGAGTCATTGCACTGTGCACGAACTGTTTTAAAGCCTTGATCCCTTCAATCCGATAATGATTATACCAGTATTGTTTTTCCTCATCAGATGTGTTTACATGAGCATAAACATATTTCAGATTCAGTATTTTGGTCATCATAAAGTTTACAGCCGGGTTCCCTAATAGCGATACCCGTTTGTCATAGAACTCAATGAGCGGTGAGTAGATGATAAGCCCTTTAATGTCGGTGAATATGGAAGTGAGATACAGAGAAAGGGAGGCACCCGTTGACGTACCCATCAAAATCACTTTCTTCCCGATTTTTTTGCCTATTGCCAGGGCATATGCGGCCGAATCTATTAACTTTTGGGGGGTCAGTTCAGACAGGGCATCATCGTCCAGTCCGTGTCCGTACAAGCGTGCAAGATAGACATTGCAACCATAACGTTTCCCAAATTCTACATGGGTTGGATAGCCTTCTGCCTGGCTTGCTGTGAATCCATGTATGTAAACAAGGGCATAATCAGTAACTTCCATTCTATCCCCATACCACATGATACGCGCCTCATTATCAGGCTTTAGATCATTGTGTTTGGATTCCCCCATCCTGATCAGATCATCGAGTTCGTTCAGATCATCAGGTAAATCAGGCAATGTTACTTGTAATTCGCTTTGATCATTCATTTAATAAGAACGTAATAGATGAAAGTAGAAAACACCGTTAGAATCAATCGCCTTTTTAACAATATAAATTATAAACGATGTATTTAAGGATAATTATATATTTAACATGTTTTCTTTATAAGAAACAAGTTGTAAGGAAGATGCACATCCACGGATGATCAGCAAAACCCGTTAGGTTTTTGATGAGTACAGCCATTGTCACGATAACGGTAGATAGCGGTTGTTTACTGACCATTTTGTGAGAATATATCCCAATCAACATTTTAGCCGGAAGCCGGATGAATAGCATTTATAGCGCTATTTACCGGCAAGGGAATAATCTAATTACTATGTAGTGTATTCAGCATTAATTCTGACATATTCATATGAAAAATCCGAACCCCAGCCGACAGCTTCAGCGTTGCCGTCATGGAGGTCGAGTGTAATATGAATCTGCGTGGCTTTCATCATTTTCTTAACACGAGTCAGACTTTCTTCAGTAGGTTGTCCGTTTTTTACGAGGTAAATATTCTTTTTTGTACCTATGGATAAATCGATCTTGTCGGGATCGAATTTAACTCCGGCCCGACCTGCAGCGGCCAATATCCTGCCCCAATTAGGATCACGTCCAAAGATAGCCGTTTTTACCAATGCCGAAGTTGAGATAGTTTTAATAATTTGCCGTGCTTCTTCTTCCGATTTTGCATTAACGACCCGGTATTCAACCAGTTTCGTAGATCCTTCACCGTCAGATACAATAGATTTTGCCAGTGGAGCACATAATTTTTCGAGATTTTCCTTAAAAATCTCATAATCTTTTCCCTCGGTGGTAATTTCCGGATTTTCTGCTTCGCCGTTACATAAGATGGCGACCATATCATTCGTTGAAGTATCACCATCCACAGTAATCATATTAAAGGTGCGGTTAACGACTTCTTGCAGCGCTTTTTGTAACAAGGAAGATGTTATAGACACATCGCTGACAATAAAGGAAAGCATGGTTCCCATATTAGGGTGAATCATACCTGATCCTTTTGCTATTCCTCCCATATGAACGTCCTTTCCGCCTATCTTAAATTGTACAAAATTTTCTTTGGGGAAAGTGTCAGTCGTAAGAATTGCATTGGCAACCAGCGAACCGGCAATATGACGCCGGGTAAGCTTGGGAATATTATGGCGAATGCCTTCAACAACGATATCCGTTGGAAATTTTCGTCCGATAACCCCCGTTGATGCAACTAATACCTCATCGGTGGCGATTCCAAGACCTTCGGCTGTAGCCTCGGCCATAGCCAAAGCTGCCTGGCGCCCCTGTTCACCGGTGCAGGCGTTGGCATTCCCGGAAGAAACAACAATGGCCTGAGCCTTTCCATTTTTGATATACTTACGACTTAATTTGACAGGTTCGGCAACAACCAGGTTTTTAGTGAATACCGCAGCTGCATTAGCCGGTTTTTCTGAATAGATGATGGCCAGGTCACGGCGTTTTGATTTAATACCTGTGTGAGCGCCCCAAAACTTGAAGCCTTTAACATCTGTGACGTTATAATTCATATCAAATTTATAAGTAGTTTAATTTTTTTAAAAATTTCAGGATATCGACGTTTGAATTATTCATCTGATAACATAAATTCACTTACGTTTAGTAAATATCATGTATCACGGGGATAAAGGGATGTGTTTCAACCCGGTATCTTCTGGTATCGACAGCCGGAGATTCATATTTTGTATGGCCTGACCGGCAGCACCTTTGACAAGATTATCAATACAAGAAACCGTTATTATAGTATCCGTTCGATTATCGTAAGTAACATGTATGTCACAGAAATTGGTTCCGCGAACATCTCTAAGCTCTGGTGGATTTTTTCGAAGCCGTATAAACGTTTCATTTTGATAATACTTCTGATACAATTCTTCCAGCATATCGGAAGAAACTTTTTTTACAGGTTTAGAATAGATCGTACTCAAAATGCCCCTGTTTACCGGTAGAAGGTGCGGGGTGAATAGAACACGAACATCCGTTCCGGTATATCTCTGCAAACTATCCTGGATTTCAGGAGTGTGCCGATGATTTTTTAAACTATAAGCCGAAAAGTTCTCATTTGCCGATGGGAAATGGGTTTTTGGTTTTGGTTTGGCTCCGGCTCCGGTTACGCCCGACTTGGCATCAATTGTTACCGCAGACGGATCGATGACTTTTTCTTTTAAAAGAGGTGCCAGCGGCAATATGGATGATGTCGGGTAGCATCCGGGATTGGCAATCAGGTTTTGTCCCTTGATTTGATCCCTGAATAATTCGGGCATACCATAAACAGTTTGATCTACCAGTTCGGGTATCACATGTTTTTTCGGATACCACTGGTTATATGTTTCTGCCGATGCCAACCTGAAATCGCCGGAAAGGTCGATTACGATGCATTGTTTATAGGCCTGAGAATCCCGGATATACTCCATGGATACGCCATGGGGCAGAGCAAGGAATAAAACGTCTATGGAGCCAGGTTCTAACTCGTCCATTGATATAAAAGTCAAGTCGAGTTCACCTTGTAACTGGGGAAAAACCTCTTCCACAGGTTTACCAGCCTGTGATTCTGATGTGATATATTTTAGATTGACATTAGGATGGTGCAAGAGTAGGCGGATCAATTCGGAGCCGGTGAATCCGGTACCTCCAACGATTCCTACGTTATAAGTATCCATGTTAATGATTTACTTTAGTTTCTTCGATAGCTTTAATTAATACATCAAATACTTTTTCCAGATCCTCGCGCGGAATATTCAACGGCGGTACTAACCGGATTACATTACCGGAGGCGCAATTCGAAAGGATTCCATTCTCACGCATATAATCAACGATGTCCGGGCATTCGTAGGTCATTTCCACACCGATCATCAAACCGATGCCGCGGACTTCATTAATGGCGTTTTCCTTTTTTGCCGCTTCCTGCAGTTTGTCCAGCAGCCATTTACCGTTTTCACGAGCCGATTTCAACATATCAAATTCAAAAATGGCATCTATAGTGGCTAACGCCGCCCTGCAAGCCAACGGGTTACCCCCGAACGTAGTACCGTGATTTCCGTATTCGAATGAGGCCGCTACATCTTCACGGGCGAGAACGGCTCCAATGGGTACGCCGCCGCCCAGACCCTTGGCCATTGTCAGGATATCGGGTACAACATCATAATTCTCATAGGCATAAAAACTTCCCGTTCTTCCCACACCGCATTGAATCTCATCAAAAATGAGTAATATGTTTTGTTCATCACAAAATGCGCGTACTTCTTTCAAAAAATCAGCATTAACGGGACGTATTCCACCTTCCCCTTGAACCGGTTCTATTAATATGGCCAGTGTTTGATCATCAGCGGCGTTTTTAAGGGCATCGAAATCATTGAAAGGTATCTGTGTAAACCCGTTGGGCATAGGTTCGAAACCCTTTTGATACTTGGTTTTGCCGGTTGCAATAGCTCCCAGTGTTCTCCCATGAAAACACCCTTGCATGGAAATAATATTACCTTCTTTGCCATGCTTGTGACCGTATTTACGGGCGAGTTTTAAAGCACCTTCAACAGCTTCCGTTCCACTGTTACAGAAGAAGACACGGTCCAGTGCGGATAATTCGACTAATCTTTGGGAAAGTTTGCTTTGTGGTTCGGTTGTATAAAAATTTGAAACATGAATAAGTTGACTGGCCTGCTCCTGTACGGCTTCTACAACTTTGGGATGACAGTGTCCGACACTGTTTACAGCAATGCCGGCAAGTGCGTCGATATATTCATTACCTTCACTGTCCCATACGCGTGAACCTTGTCCTTTAACGAGGGTCAAAGGTTGGCGTTTGTACAGATTGAAATGATATTTCTTATCTAATATTTGTGAAGTGTCCATAGATATGGGTATGAGTTAAATAATATTAATTTGAAATTACAGTTCCGATCTTCTCGTTTTTGAGAAGAACATCCAACAGCGTGTGTGGCTTGGTACCGTTGATGATATGAGCATTATTAACGCCCTGTTGAACAGCAATGCGACATGATTCAACTTTGGGAATCATTCCGCCTTTAATGCTTTTCCCGATGTGTTGGCCCAATTCTGATATTTTTATATGATCCATGAGTGAATCAGGATTATTGCGGTCAGCTAAGAGTCCGTCAACATCTGTTAAGACGATAAAATGGGCAGCCTTAAGCGCTCCGGCTATGTGCCCTGCAAATAAATCGGCATTCACATTATAATCTTTTCCATCTTCACCGAGACCTATCGGGGCTATTATAGGGACATAGTCATGATCCATGAGCAGTTTAAGAAGGGAAGTATCCACTTTATCGACATCACCAACATACCCGAGATCAACTTCAGAACGTCCGTTATCTGTATCGACGTAATGTTCTCTTTTTACAACACGAGCCATGCTTCCGTCTTTCCCTGACAGGCCCACTGCGCGAATTCCATCATGGTTAAGGAGGCGTACAAGTTCACCATTAACATTACCACGAAGAGCCATTTCCACATATTTCATGGCTTTCGTATTGGTTTTTCTTTGGCCGTCGATAAATTTACTTTCCACACCGGCCGTATCCAGCGTTTCCTCAATAACGGGTCCACCCCCATGTACTATAAGCGGTTTAAAACCTTTCGATTTAAGTTGACAAATATCCTGAACGACTGAGGCTTTGATTTCAGGGTCAACCATAGCGTTGCCGCCATATTTAATGACCACAACATTTTCTGTTGGATATTTAGATGAGCAATCTTCCGGATCTTGTCCAGAGTTGTTTTTCATAGGATTTTTTGGATCACGTTTAATAAAACCGTGACACCATAAGTATTTGTTTATATTATTTTATTTTTGATTATCGCTATAAGTTAAATAAATAATATGACAATGTTAATACGAATTTAGGACTTGAATGTTGTGCAAAAAACAGTTACAAAGAAATATAACAATTAACGATGAAATTTGAATTACTACGAATCTTGTTAAAAAAAGGCTCCATACATTATTTTGAAGCCTTTTTTTAATTCAGTCAGTTATTTAGAAGAGGTACTCTTTTCATTGCCAATATATGAAATCCAGGAATTTCTTTGGTATTTATCCTGAACTTCCTGCTTTAATTGATTTGCCATTTCTTTCGTCTGAACAACTCCCAGGCGCACCCTGTACCAAATATCGCCGGAATCTTCATTACCGAATTTAACGATATAAGCATGGGTATAACCGCGTTTCTTCCATATGGACAGATGATTATCAGCTACATTTTTTGATCTCCAGGAACCAACTTGTAGCGTATAATCACCTTTAGCTGAATACTGTATAGAAGGTTTAGGTGCGGTTTTAGGTTTTTTTACTGTCTCTTTTGCCGTCGTGTCCTGCTTTTGATTCTCCATTTCGGCTTCCCGTTTTTTAGCAGCAGCTTCGGCCTGTGCCTTTGCTATGCTGTCCTGACGAGCTTGAGCAATTTGATTTTGTCTGGCCGTTTCCTGTGCCTGCTTTTCTTTCTGGCTAGGGCCGCAGGCCTGTATTAATATCAAAGAAAAAACGGACAGGATACTATATAGTACTAATTTTTTCATAACTGAATGTGTGTTATTGATTAAATGGATCTATTATGTCCCCTTACTGAAAGTAATTAAAAATAAAATAAAATCAATTAAGTCAAATGGTTAGATGATAAAATTAATAAAAATCAATTATATCCTGTTATTAATTTATAAACAAATAATACCTAAATACCAGATGAAACCTTTAATTAACTAATGATTAATATAAGAAGGTTTTGCAAAAATAAGCGAAGTCGACCAATATTCTTTTTATAAAAACATCTATGCTTAAAATATAGTTATGGTTAATTGAAGTATAGGTTAAATCTATTTATATCCTTAAAATTTTTTTGTTCTTTTAATTTGATAGCTTAGAAGTATCTTGTTATTCAATACAAGAAGGCTATGCAAAACTGTTCTTTTGCCCAATATCTGCATTTTCGCGATTTCGAAATCCACATATGGCTAATATGCTGCGGTTACGAAGTCGTTCAAGCTTTGATCTTGAACAAAATCCCGGGTTTTGCAAAGCCTTCTACAAGTTGAAGAATGATGAATAAACGCTTATGGCTCTTCACGATAAACAACTTCTGGATGATGATTCGCTGGCACTTACCATGAGCGGAGGAGGGGCAAGGGCCGCTTACCAGGTTGGCTTGTTGCGTCATATTTCGAGAAACTTTCCTGATCTGCAAATTCCTATTATTACCGGTGTTTCTGCCGGGGCTATTAATGCCACATACCTCGCATCTCATCAAGGTGATTTGAAAGAAGCTGTGGATGGTTTGACTAAAGCCTGGTGTGGATTGACACCAAATCAGATATTCAGGGCTGACAGCGTAAGCATATTGACAAGTTTATTTCGGTGGAGCCTTAGTCTTATCGCCGGTAAACAGTCGAAACGTCTTAAAACAAGGGGATTAGTCGACGCCAAACCTTTACGTCATTTTCTTGAGACCCATTTAGAAAATGAAAATGGGGAAATAACCGGTATACAGGAAAATTTGGATAAAGGACGTTTAAAAGCTGTGGCGATTTCATCTACGAATTATCTGACAGGACAGACAATCACATGGACTCAGGGCTGTGATTTAGATACCTGGGAAAGAATAAATCAACGAAGCTGGAAAACAGAATTGTCCATCGATCATGTAATGGCATCCGCCGCTCTACCTTTATTCTTTCCAGCTGTGAATGTGAATAATTCCTGGTTTGGGGATGGTGGTATACGTTTATATGCTCCATTATCGCCGGCAATTCATTTGGGAGCTAAAAAGATACTGGCTATATCGACCCGCTATAACCGGTCTGTTGAGGAAGAGTTTCGCCCGATGGTTCAAGGTTATCCGCCACCTGCACAGATCATAGGTGTTTTAATGAATTCCATTTTCCTGGATTTGCTGGATCAGGATGCCGACCGCCTAATGCATACAAATGCCATGCTTCGAAAAATACCCCGTCGGCAATGGGGCGATAAGCGTATCATAAAATTATTCATTCTACGACCAAGTGTCGATTTGGGTACTCTGGCTAAAGAATATGAAGAAAAACTCCCTAAATTTTTCCGGTATTTTATGCGGGGCCAAGGGGTTCGGGAAACAAGTAGTCCCGATTGGTTGAGTATGGTCCTGTTTCAGCATGAATATGTTCGCAAATTAATAGAATTAGGTGAGGAAGACGCTGATAAGAGAATGGATGAGCTGGCAGATTTTTTCAGTGATTAATGGAAGAAGTTAGAATTCAGAATGGTTTACACAGGTGTATCGTGATTTGTTGATATGATACACTTTAATAAATAGACCTTTGTTGCTCGTCTACCTTTGGAATTTCATGTCTACAGTTTTAAGGCCATGGTTGTCTGATTCATTTGTTAGGTCTTCGTTATCGGTGTCATCATTGTATAATCAGTGGTTATCATTTTATCCTCACCATTGTCGTCCCGAGGGAATGGAAGGATCTGTAATGGCAATGGACTTTATTCTCTGTGCTCTCTCTGTTGTTTAATTATTTGGCAAATGAGCGGTTTATGAGCCTTAACATATTAAGGGGTGTGGCTTTTCTCTTGATAGAAAAGTCACCAAAAGATCAAGACTGATTTAACTTGCTCGCCGGACATTGCCCGGTATCCCTTACCC